>CAMEOC010000049.1 GCA_945929285.1 uncultured Mucispirillum sp. | reverse complement strand
ATAGAAGTCCTTGGCAAATGCAAAGGGGCAAGTGCTGAATTTTTACTTTCTAAAATAGAAGATGGAAATGAAGACATAAGAAAAGAAGCCTTAAACTCATTAAACTTAATGCATGGGCCTGTGGCACTTACTGCTGCTATGAAACTTTATAATACAGATAGCAGCTGGCTTGTTAGGTATAAGGCTGTAAATATTATACTGGAGCAAAAACCGCTAGGGTATGATACTTTACTAAGGGCAAGGCTTAAAGATGAAAATAACAAGTATATCCTTGAGCATATCATAGGTGAAATTGGAGAATAGATATATGCTGTTAAATTCAATAAAAATTAATGACCAAGAGTTTGTTGAGCTAAAGGATATAATCTACCAGAATTCTGGTATAATGTTTGCAGAAAATAAAAAATATCTGCTTGAAAATAGGTTATCTAAAAGGCTTGCTGACTTAAACTTTACTACCTTTAAAGATTATATTTATTACTTAAAATATGATATTAAAAAAAGGCAGCAGCTGGATCCTTTAATAAACCTTCTAACCATTAATGAAACATATTTCTTAAGGGAGCGGGGGCAGCTTGACTATTTAGTATCAAACATTGTGCCTGACTTAATTAAGGCAGGAAAAAGAAGTATAAAAATATGGTCTGCACCTTGTTCCACAGGGGAGGAACCTTATTCTATATCTATACTTTTAAAAAATGCTGGGCTTTTTGAAAAAGCAAATATTGAGATAATTGCAACAGACATTAACTCTGAAGTGGTTGCTCTTGCTAAAAAAGGCGAATACAGGCAGGCTTCTTTTAGGGGTGTACCTGCAGATTTTATGAAAAATTTTGATGTGCAGGGGCAAAGCTATTTTATAAAAGAAGACCTTAAAAGGCGTGTTCGTTTTAATACTGGCAATATTACTACTTCATCTATCTCTGCTATGATAGGTAAAGTAGATGTTATTTTTTGCCGTAATGTGCTTATTTATTTTGATATGGATGGAAAACAAAGAACCATTAAAAACTTTCATAATATGCTTACAGACCCAGGCTATTTATGCCTTGGCCATTCTGAAACATTAAATAAAATATCTGAAGATTTTGTTATGAAAAACGCAGGTACTTGTATCATATATATGAAAAAATAACACATAAGCCCAGTAAAAAATATATTTACTGGGCTTTTTTTTGCCTGAAAGCTTATATAAAAGTAAAAATATTGATATTTCTTGAAATTTTAACTATATTTTAATTATAACATAATTATATATATATTTTTAAGGAGGTGTGTTATGGCAACCCCCTATGATATTTCTACGGTAGTATCAAGAAGTTATATACCTGAACAGCTGCAGGATAGTATGCAGAAAGGCCAGGAGCAAAAAAATGCCATGTTTTTAGCAGAATTTCAAAAGGAATTTGAAAAAAAACAACAGGAAGTTGGCAAGGCTATAAAGGCAGAAAGTGCCGGTGTGGCAGAAAAAGCCATTAAATTTGAAGAAGAAAAAAAGAAAAAACAAAAAAATAGAGAAAAACGAAAAAAACAACAACAGGAAAACAGTAACCACAGGATAGATATACAGGCATAAAATGGGAAAGCGTGTAAAACTTTCAGTTATATATAAAGAAAATATATGGGCAGTTTATGGCAATATTATAGAAGAAAGCCCTTTACAAATAGAGTGCGAAAATACAGATATTTTTCAAAACTATCATTTAATAATACTGCCCTTTGTAAAAGATAATAACAGGGAAATATTGCTTTTAGAAGTTTATAATATAAGTGGTAATGTAGTTAGTTTTAAAGAAAAAGAAAATATAAGTAATATATTTTTTAAAAACCATTATGTAGAATTTTGCCATGATTTTAGTATAAAAGAATATGATATTAATGAAAGTGAAAAATATAAAAAACTTGCATTATCACTTAATATGCAGGAATTAAACTCCACAGCTTCAAGGTTAAAAGAAGTTTATTCTAGAGATGATGTGGAAAACAGGGAACTTATTTCTTTTTTAATAGATATTAATGCCAAAATAGACGAAATACTATACCTTTTAAAACCAAAAACAGAAATAGAGGGAGCAAAAGAATATAAATCTATTTTACTTGGGGAAGAAGGTATATTTTTTATAAGCAATAAAAGTATTGATAAAGATAACATAATAATATATACAACCATAAGAGACAGCGGCGGATTCTTTTCCTTTGCAGCATTATGTAAAGCAGAAGAATTTAAAAGGTGTGATGATTATATAATTTATAAAGGCTTATTTGAAAATATAAATGCAGATTTGGAAGATAAAATTATAAAATATATATTCAGGCTGGAAAGAGAAATGTTAAAAGAGGCAACAAAGTAATGGGAAACACAGTTATTATACTTTTAGGCTATATTCTTACATTTATATTAATACTTGTAATTATAAGCCTGTTACTTAGAATAAGAAAAATAGAGCGTAAATTAATAAATTTTTCCCCAACAGAAGCCTATGTAATTATGGAAAATATGCGAGAAATGGTGGCAGAAAGCAGTAGAATTGCAGATAGTTTAGATGCTGCTATTAAGCAAAAAGAAGCAGTGCTTGAAGATTTATCTGACTTAGTGGATGAAAAGCTTATCCGTTTTGAAAGGGCAAATAAAAATATAGATAATAAAGCTGTTAATAAAACTGTGAAAAAAATAGAAGAAATAGAAGAAAGAAAAGAAAATGAAGAAAGCTTTATAAGCAGTGAAACATTAATAAAAGAAAGCATAAGCAAACAGCAGGCAGCAAAGTCTGTAACTATGCAAAATAGTAGTGTAAATAATACAGTAAATGAACAGGTAAACAAGCAGGATAAAAAAAGCAGAATAATAGCTATGAATAATGAAGGTAAAGAACCTATTGAAATAGCAAGAGATTTAGGTATATCTGTAACAGAAGTGCAGCTGGCATTAAGGCTTTTACCTAAGGTGTAAAATGGATATGAAAATCTCTGCTTACAGGCAGAGTATAAAAGATGCACCTGTAAAAGCAGGGGATGTGGTAAATGCTTTAAATGTAAAAGAAAGTGGTAATGGCACATATATATTAAATATAAACGGCAAAAATGTAGAAGCCATATCAAAAGATATACTGCAAAACCCACCCATAAGGCTTCAAATTGTAAAAACTTCACCTTTGGAAGTAGTATTATTAAAAGAAAATATAACCACAAGTTTACAGGTGGGAGATAAAGTTAATGTAAAACTAATATCCACACTAAACCAGGGCTTTATGGTGGAAATAAACGGTAAACCATACAGCGCATCATTTATAAATACACCACAAGGAAGCAGGTTTATTGCAGAAGTAATTAAAACTGAAGGTATGCTTTTATTAAAAGATATAAATATTTCCCCAAAACTTTCATCCCTTTCTACTATGGCAAAAGAAATTTCTACATTTAATCAAAAAGAAATAGTGCAGGTATTAAAAGAAAACGGTGCATCATTTTTAACATCATTTTTAGCAGATGATATAAAGAAGTTTTTAAGAAATTCTGGTCAGTTTTTTGAAAATAAAGCATTGAAAAAAATAAGCATAGAAGGTGATGCAAAATTAAATGCCTATATGCAGGCAAATAATAACCTAGATAATGCCATAACAAAATTACAGATTGCTAATGTATTAATGGGAAGCGAATTTTTTACATTTTTTGAAAATGAAGAATTAGATTTTGATGATGGCATAATGCGGTTTACAAGAAACAATAAAGGCAGTTACAGCCTTTTTATAAAAATGAATTTTACAAAAATAGGGCAGACAATAATAAGCTTTATTAAGCAGTATGAAGATATGTATAATATAACAGTTAGAACAAAGGTAAATATATCAGCAGAGCTTTCAAGGCTGCATATAAAAAACTGCCGTATATACTGGAAAGAACTACGGGAAAAAGATAAGGAATTTTTTATAATAAAGAAAGATAATCTAAAAGAAATGCAGGGCTTTGAAACAATAGGGTAGTATAAAATGTTTTTGTCATATGACAAAAATAACTTGTATTATAAAATAAAAAGTATTATACATAAAGTATTGGGAGGATGTTTTATGCCGCGTCCTAAAAAGTGCAGAAAAGTATGCTATATGCCGGTTATCAGAAAGTTTGCTCCTGTTGAAATTAGTAAAAACAGCCAGGAAATAGAAATAACTATAGATGAGTTTGAAACCATAAGGCTTATAGATAAGGAAGGTTTTTCCCAGGAAGAATGTTCTAAATATATGAATGTGGCACGAACTACCATACAAAATATTTATAATAATGCACGAAAAAAAATTGCAGAAGCATTAGTTTTAGGAAAGGCATTAAACATAAAAGGCGGAGATTACACAATATGTAGTAAACGAGGGCTTCACAGTCTTTGTGCAGAGTGTAAAGCTCATAATATAGAGTAGGAAAGGAGAAAATTATGGCAGGAGAAAGTTGCTCACATAACTGCAGCGGCTGCGGTGAAGACTGTAACGAAAGGCAGGACGAAAGTTTATTTGAAAAACTAAACGAACACAGCAGTGTAAAAAAAGTAATAGGTGTAGTAAGTGGTAAAGGTGGGGTTGGTAAAAGTTTAGTTACTTCTCTTTTAGCAGTTGCTGCCCAGAAAAAAGGTTTGAAAACAGCCATAATGGATGCAGATATTACAGGCCCTTCCATACCGAAGTCTTTTGGTATTAGGGAAAAAGTAAGGGCAAGCCAAATAGGTATGCTGCCTGTACGCACAAACGAGGGTATACAGGTAATGTCATTAAACTTAATAGCAGAAAATGAAACAGACCCTGTTATATGGCGTGGCCCTGTTATAGCTGGTGTTGTTAAGCAGTTTTGGACGGATGTAGTATGGAAAGATGTGGATATTATGTTTATAGATATGCCGCCTGGAACTGGCGATGTGCCTTTAACAGTATTTCAGTCTATACCAGTTGACGGTATAGTAATCGTATCTTCTCCACAGGAGCTTGTGGGTATGATAGTTGAAAAGGCAGTAAATATGGCAGCTATGATGGATATTGAAGTTTTAGCTTTAGTTGAAAACATGAGCTATGTAAAATGCCCAGACTGTGGCAAGGAAATAAAAATCTTTGGAGAAAGCAATATAGAAAAAATTGCTAAAAAACACGGTATAGGCTTAACTGCAAAACTTCCTATAAACCCAGCTATTGCTTCCCTTGTTGATAGTGGCAGAATAGAAGAAAGCAATGAAACAGCTCTTAATGAGATATTAGATAATATAATTAATAAAAGCAAATAAAAGGGTATAAAATGATTATTGCAGTGGCAGTGGAAAATGGTAATGTATGCCCTCACTTTGGGCACAGCCCTTCATTTTCCTTTTATGAAATAGAAGAAGGTAAAGTAATATCAGAAGAAAACATACAAAGCCCAGGTCATGGCCATGGCATACTTCCTGAGTTTATAGCTTCGAAAGGAGCAAAAGTAGTAATTGCAGGTGGTATGGGTCAAGGTGCTGTAAACGGCTGCATGTCATATGGTTTACAGGTGATAACAGGTGTGCAGGGCAGTGCAGATGAAGCAGCACTACTTTTTGCAAAAGGCGAGCTTATTTCAAGCGACAGCATATGCTATCATCATGGAGAGCATCATGAGCATGGCCATTCCTGCAGCAGCGACAAATGCAGTCATTAAAAACATTATAAAAAATCTATAAGTGTAGGGAATATTCTCTACACTTTTTTTATTATGGGGAGCAAATTTTGGCAAAAACAAACTATGCAAAAACTTATAATAAAGAATATTATGAAGAATATTCATGTGGTGCAGGTTATGAAAATAACCCATTATGGAAATATATGTTTGATAATATAGCAGAAAATATTATAAATATGTTTTATCCAAAGAATGTTTTAGATATGGGCTGTGCCTTTGGTTATTTGGTGCAGTCATTAAGGGAAAAAGGTGTGGAAGCTTATGGAATAGATGTTTCAGAGTATGCCATATCTAAAGCAGATGAAAGTATAAAGCCATATTTAAAAAATATGTCTGCCCTTGAAAATCTTCCAGAAGATTTTCCAAAACATTATGATTTAGTAATAAGTATAGAAATGATAGAGCATCTATATGAAGATGACGGCTTAAAAGTAATAGATAAAATGGTAAGCTATGCAGATAAAGTGCTTATTTCTTCCACAGATGATGATTTTGATGATGTAACCCATTTTAATGTGCAGAAAAAGGAATACTGGGTAGAAAAATTTGCAAGAAAAGGGTTTCTTCGTAATTTAGAAAAAGATGTTACATTTATATCATATAATACATACTTATTTGAAAAAGCTAAAAGTATGGATATATATGATATTATAAACCATTATGAAAAAGCATTGAAAATAGAAAAAAGAACATATTCTAAACCAAGGCAGTTTATAAATAACTTATTTAATACAAAACTAATAAAATTTAAGCCACTAGCAAAAAAAATATTAAAAATTTTACATATAAAATAAAAAATAAGCTTATTATACTTGAACTATTTAAAATATTATTCTATTATAATAAAAATATGATTCTAGTACGGAGGAATAACCTATGTCTTTTGAATTTCCTAAAAAAGTAAAAGAAAATAATAGCAAGTTATTTAAAAAAACTTCATATGATATACGAGCTTATGTAGGCGAGCCAGGCAGGTTTTTTGGTGATGATGCCGTATTTACCCCAGAAACAGCAGAAGCTGCCGGTATGCTTATGGCAGGCCTTACTTTTAACACAGAAAGCGGAGAAAAAGTTGGCTTAAATGTGGGAGATACTATTGTTATAGGTTATGATAACGGCCCTACTTCAAAAGCATTGGCAGAAGCCTTTGGCAAAGGTGTGGCAAGCCAGGGTGTAAATGTATATGATATAGGCACATCTTCTTCCGGCCAGGTTTACCAAAACCAGGAACAGCTTAATACTAAAGGCCACTGCCAGATAACAAGAAGCCATGTGGAAGTTACCACAAACGGAGCAAAATTTGGTATAGGCACTCAAGGTATACATACTTACCTTTTAGGGCAGATGAATGAAGCTGTTGCCAATAACTCTTTTAATAATAGAAACGGTGTAAAAGGTGTAATTACAGATAAAGCTAAAGAAGGCAAAGAAATATATTTTGAAAAAATGAAAAAAATATATAAAGAATATTTTTCAAAAAGAGATAATTCTATGGTGGCAGTAAATGTATTTGGTGGCACAGGTTTAGAATATATCAGCCTTTTTAAAGATATTTTTGGTG
>CAMEOC010000048.1 GCA_945929285.1 uncultured Mucispirillum sp. | reverse complement strand
CCCAGGCTGAGTATCCACCAGTATAAAATAATCATACCTAGATATATTTAGTTTTGTAACATAGTGCATATCTATCTTACAAAGCTTAACAAATTCCTTATTTTCAGCTCTGCCTATAACACCCATATATGCAATGGTTACCCGTTTTTTTAGCTTTAATGCCAGCAAGTTTTTTAAAGCAAATGCGGCAGCAATAGTATCCGGGTCTGGGTTATTGTGGGTTTGTATTAAAACCTTTCTTTTTGATTTCACTGCTTCTAATAATTTTTCTATCATATCTATACCTTTTATTCTGCTGCAAAATCAAGCACAAGCTCTTTTCTACCAAAGTCCATTTTTGTAGGCTGTTTTGGTAATTGGGAGCTTTTTATTTTTCCACCTAATTCTTCAGGAGAAAAATATGATTCCACTTCAAAAACTACACTTTTTTGAGTGTATGAAACTGTTTTTGAAGATTTTATTAAGCCTCTTTTAGAAAGAGTATCCATTATATTTTTAGTTAATACAAAATTATTTGCATTAATAAGCTTAACTTCATATTTTTGTAATTTTGCCACTGATTCTGGTAGTTTTACTATATTTTCACGAACATAAGTTATGGTTTCGTTGGTGGCTTGTTTTACAGCATCATTATAACAATATGCAGGGTTTGTATTGTTTGAACCTGTTACAATTTGAATCGTTTTAGATTCGCCTTTTTTATCATTAATTGTAACAGTAGTTGTTAATTCGCATGTATTATTACTGTCTTTAAAGTTTTCAAAAGATAATACAGGCTCAAAATCAAAAATTAAAAGAACATTTGTATCTATTCCTTTAAAAGCTTTTTCTACTTGAGTATTATCTGATATATCAGTAATTTTTCCTAGAAAATTTGCCTGGTTAGATAGTGAAAATTGCTTTGATGAAAGAACTGTTGTAATAGCATTTTTTACCTGCTTATCTGGCAGAGTAGCTTCATTTATACCCCTGTATACATATACTGCTGTATCTGAATACTGGTTTAAAAGCAGACTTGCATCTTGCAATGCTATATCATCTAAATCTATTCTAAGTTTTACAACTACAGCATCTTCTTCTATATTTTGCTCTAAAATAGTGTAGCTTCTAATAAATTTTAAATATTCATATGTAACTTTAACATCTTGATTGTTTTCTTTATAATACCAGCGGATAGCTCCCAGACGGGCATTTTTTATGGCAGAATGGTAGGCATCTCGCAGCCTGTTTTTGGAAATGGTTGCTTTACCTGTTGTGGTAACATTGTAAGCATAGCTTTCCACAGCTGTAAATAAAGCTAAAAAAATAGCTAAATACTTTATAAATTTTTTAATCATAAGTCCCCTTTATTTATATGGTGTGATTATAATATATTTTTTTTATTTTTGCAATAAAACTTAAATAGGATTTTCCTGTATTATTGAATAAGCATCTATATTACTATCACCTAAACCTCGTAAACTAAATAATATATATAATTTAATCTCGTTTCTATTATATGGCCCGTTTATTGAGTTAATAGTAGATTGGGTTACATCACCCCTAAAACCTATACTAAAACATTCTGAATTATATATTATAGAGCCACCAAAAGTTTTTGGGTATAAATTCTTTATATCCATAGTTTCATTATAACCACTCCAGTTATAAAAACCCTGTGCCGCTATTCTCCATATATTAATACCTGCAGAAATTCCCACTGTGGTGTTGTGTATGTTAGAATTTGCTTTTACATTATATATTTTACCATTATATGTATATGTATTTGTAAAATAAAAATATTTTAAAAATTTTAATGTAAGTGAGTTACTAAAATACTGCATTCTAGGCTCCTCTTCTTCAATTTCACCAGAATGGTTATACATCATTTCTGTGGTGTTTGTTATGTAACCTAATATGTCTAAATCTAACTTAAAATCAAGAGGAGTGTAAGGGTTTTCTTCATTCATAAAATCAAAGCCTTGGTTTAATGTTAATTTAATATTCCAGCCGCTGCCTATTAATGCTGTGATAAATTCATAACTTAATGTGCTTTGATATGATGTAATATCATTTGTAAGCAAATTAGGGAAGTATGTTTTTGTGTTTGATGCAGGGTGTAAAAGCTTTGGAGAATATGCCATTATTAAATTATTTTGTATGGAATGGCGAAATAAGCCATAATCTCTATATATTTCTTTTACTGATAATGTTAAATCTACATCACCCCAGTATTTTTGGGCTGTTTTTTCATCTATCATATTTATTGCACCAAAATCTGGGCTTATAGAATCTTGAAAATTAAATGGTTTTGTGCTATCCTGCCACCTGATATAACCAATATATGCAGATGGTGTTAATGTTAATACTTTTAAATCAATAGGAGTATAAAGCCTGCCGTAAGAGCTAAACCTATTCATTATCCAGTCGTTATCCTCATCTGGTTTGTTTTGCATATTATTAAAGAAACTTGTATGCTGGTATTTTAGGTGGTCATAGGATAAATCATATTCAAAAAATACATAAGGTATATCTTTTACTATTTTATTTAATCGTATAGAAGGCATATGCACTAACTGGTTTTGGTTGTAACCTGTTCTAGTATCCCTGTATAGCATATCACGCCTGTAATGTATTTGAGAATCTATAAAATCATTGTTGTATTTTACTTTCATCTCTGCAAAAAACATATTTTGGTAGTTATCATCATTAAATTCTGGCGTTGTATAGTCATTAAAATCTCTAATATATAAATAATCTGAAACATAATCACCATTTAAGTTTATGTATAAGTTTTTTATAGGCACATACTGGTTTCTTGCTGTGGCACGCCACCTGGAATCAGTATCTGAATCTGAATCATAGTCTTTAATATGCTCTGCTGCTACATAAAATGAGCTTTTATCATCAAGGGCAAATCTTGCTTCTGCTTCTTCCATTACACCCCTTTCTGAGTATAAGCCCACACCTACTGTAAAATCATAATTTACATCTGGAGCAATATAGTATTGAAAGTTGCCAATTGCTCCCATTTTCTCAGAATAACCTATTAATGGCATTAAAAAGCCTGTTTTTCTATTAGATGAAACAGGGTAGAAAAATTTTGGCACATATACAAAAGGGCTGTCTACCACATTTACTGTTGCATGGTTTAACTGCATATAGCCATCTAAATCCAGCTTGCCTTCATACATAGATAATGACCATTCTGGAACTTTACCAGAGCATGCAGAAATCTTAGCATCTTTTACTGTAAATGTAGTAGGGCCTGTTTTATTCATGGTTTTGGCACAAAGGTAATTAAATGGAGCAATAAAACCTTGAATATTTTCTGCTGTGCCTGTTTCCTTTTTCATATTATAGTCTATTTTTTCTGCTTCCAGCTTTTGTTCCGGGCTTTCTATTATAACAGTGCCTTCTGCCTGTACTTGTGAAGTGGCAGAATTATATATCATCTTTTCAGATGTAATGGTTAACCCCATACCTTTTAATGAAACATTGCCTTCTGCTTCATACAGGTTATCGCCAATTCTTGTAACCTTATCTGCCTCTAATATGTATTCTTCATTATCTAACTGGGCATAACTTATATTATATATAAATACCATACATAAAAAGAATAATAACCTATACATTATCTGCACCTTTTATATATTCTTTTAGTATGGCACATAAGTAAAATGAACCTGTTACTAATATATTACCATTATATTTATGTGAAGCATACTTATATGCTTCTATGGGGTTTTCTATAAATATAATATCATCACTATTATAATTATTAATACTTCTTATATTTTCAGGCAGGGTGGTTATTATAATATTATGGCAAACAGTTTTTAATATTTCTGCCGTGTTTTTAATATCCCTGTCATTTGTAACAGTAAGTATTATGGCAGATATATTTTGCTTTTTCCAAGTGCTTCTTATTTTTAAAATACCCTGCATATTATGAGAGCCGTCAAGAATAACATTACCTATTTTCTCCATTCTGCACGGTGGCAGGTTTAAAATAATATCATCATTAAAAGGCTTATTTGTTAATTTTTCATATATCTTTAATGCAGTTGCATAATTTTCATTGTAAGGGTAGGGGTATGCAGGTATTTCTTTTATATCTTCTTTTTCAACACACTCTATAACATTATCAATTTTTGATTTTATATAATTTAATACATAAGGCTTATTATATGCTAAAATTACACTGGAATCTTTTCGTATTATACCTATTTTTTCATTTATTATACTATATATATTATTACCAAGATATGCTGCATGGTCATAACCCATAGATGTAATAACACAAAGTTTATTATTAATTAAAGATGTATTTGTAGCATCATACCTGCCACCAAGCCCAGTTTCTAGTATGGTAAAAGCAGGGGTTTTATAGGAAAAATAAATCATAGATATGAAAAATATACATTCAAAATAAGAAAGATTATGCTTGATTATAATATTCTTATATTTTTCAAAAATACTATCCATATCATCATCAGATATTTCAGTATTATTATAAGCTATTCTTTCATTAACCTTTAAAATATGAGGTGATGTAAAAAGGGCAGAAGGGTATCCTGAAATATTTAACATTTGATATAAAAAGTAAGATGTAGAACCTTTGCCATTTGTGCCTGCTAAATGGATAATTTTCCCTAAAGTTGACTGGGTAAACTCAGCTTCATTTAAAGCATTATCTATACGGGCAAGGGTAAGCTCTAGATTTTTAAACTCATATTTATCAGCATAGTAGTTTTCAAACTTATTCAATTACTGCATCCACCATAAATAAACATTAACCCTTACTTATACTAATAAACATATTTTTTTGCAAGCCTATAAATTAGAAATATTATAAATTCCTTTACTTTGTAAAATTTCCATACATTTTATCATAACTATGGCAGTGTTTACTGCATCAAATAATGCCCTGTGCCTGTCATTATTTTCTAAATTTAACTGTATATCAAAATGTTCTATTAAATTATCAAGCTTATATGCTTTTAAGCCAGGCACTGCTTTTCTAGCAAGTGATAATGTATCTAACACATGGTTAAATGTTAATGGAAGCTGGCAGTTTGCTGCTTCATGCTGTATAAACCGCATATCAAATTTTATATTGTGGCCCACTATAACACTATCTTTTGCAAAAGATAAAAACGAAGGCATAACTTCATGCACCAAAGGTTTATCCTTTACCATATCATTTGATATATTATGCACTTTATAAGCACTATATGGAATATCTATTTCCGGGTTTATAAGCTCTGCAAAAGTATTATCATAGTCAATGGTAAAATCTGGGTATATTTTTACAGCTGCTATCTCCACCATTTTTGCATATTGTGGTGTATATCCTGTTGTTTCAGTATCTACTACTGTATATGTTAGTTGGTTAAAAGGTGTGTGTATCATAGGCTATATTAAATAACTCCTTAAATTTTTCCAGGCTAAGTTCTTCTGCCCGTGATGTATTTGTAAGACCTGCCTGCGACAATAAATGTCCTATATTTTCTATTTCTTGTAAATTGTTTTTTAAAGTCTTTCTTTTTTGCCTAAAAGCTATTCTTAAAAACTTAAAAAATGCCTGCTCTTTTTCACCACTGTAACATTTATTGTTATTTGGGGTAAATTTTAAAACTGTGCTCATCACATTGGCATTAGGCCAAAAGTTTGCTCCACTTATATCTTTTATTTTGCTTGTATTAAAAAGATAGCTTATAAAAACAGAAAGGGAGGTATATGCTTTTGAGTTTGGTTTTGCTATAATCCTATCTGCCACTTCTTTTTGAAACATAAATACCATATTTTTAATGTTTTCACGCATGGCAGCCTTTTCCAATATTTTCACAGAAAGATTATAGGGCAGGTTGCCAATAATTATTACAGGCTTGCCCTCAAAAAGCATATTATAATCAACTAAAGAAGCATCCTGGTTTCTTATTTCCACATTTTTATAGAAAAACAGGTATCTTTTCAAAAACTCAATAAGTTCCACATCTATTTCTAAAGCTAAAGTATTTGCTTTTGTTTCTGCTATTAATTGAGTTAAAACACCACAGCCAGGACCTATTTCTATAACATTATCAGTTTCTAAAATCTCAGCTTCATCTATTATTTTTTGAAGCAGTGCTTTATTTGTTAAAAAATGCTGGCCAAATTTCTTTTTTGTAAGGCCTTCTTCGTTTTTAAATGCTTCTAACAGATTTATCATACTCTACCATCTTATTTGCCATAATTACGGCTTTATTTAAACTAGAACAAGAACATATTCCTTTACCTGCAATATCAAAGGCTGTGCCGTGGTCAACAGATGTCCTTATAAATGGCAGGTTTAAAGTAATATTTACAGCTTCCCCAAAGGCATCCATTTTAACTGCTGTCATACCCTGGTCATGGTACATGGCAATAATAAAATCCCATTCTTTTGCTTTTGTATATATGGTATCTGCAGGAAAACTGCCATATACATTTATACCTTTTAAACGAGCCTTTTCTATGGCAGGGTTTATTATACTTATTTCCTCATCACCTAAAGCACCATTATCGCCAGCATGGGGGTTTAAGCCACATACTGCAATTTTTGGTGCAGCTTTTCCAAAATATCTGCCTGCCTTGTGGGCATTGTTTACTGCATTTAATACTACATCTTCATTAATATGGGAAGCTATTTCTTTTACTGGGTAATGGGTTGTGGCAAGTATTGTTTTTACATTGTTGCCAGCAAGCATCATTGAAACATTTTCCACCCCAGATAAATATGCCAAATATTCTGTATGCCCTGGAAAATTATAACCTGCATCTTTTATTGATTTTTTATTAATAGGGCAGGTGATAACAGCATCAAAATCGTTATTCAATGCCCCTTTTACGGCATAATCTATATAACTTATGGCAGCTTTGCCACATTTACCACTTATTTTGCCATACTCATAATCAAAAACATTATCATCTGGCTCTAAAACCACTAGATGATTAGGGATTTCTGATTTTAATATATCTTTATATGTTTTTTCCACAATCCATTTGTGGCCAATAAGTGCTATATTATAATTTTTACTTTCTTCCTGCAAAAAAAACTTACACGCTGTTTCATACCCAATACCAGCAGGGTCGCCAGCTGTAATAACTAGTGAATATTTACTCATAATATACCCATAAATGTTTTTTATAGTTATATTATGAAATTTCTACATAAATCAAGTATAAAATATATTAGAAAAAATATATTTTACAATTTCATAAAATTATACTATATATTTATAAAAAAATGTGGTATAATAAACTGCTAAGTATGCATGGAATAAAAAGAGGCTTATATGAGTAATTC
>CAMEOC010000047.1 GCA_945929285.1 uncultured Mucispirillum sp. | reverse complement strand
AATGCACCACAAATCAGCCTTATTAATGAAGGGCATAAAAGAGTAACAATTGGCTTTTATGGAGAATTTCAGGGGGATTATGCAATATCTGAATATGAAGTAGAATATTATAAAAATCAGGAAAGCCCTGTAAAAGAAAAAATAGTTACAGATTCAGAAAATATAGAGCATACTATTTTACAGCTTACAAACGGGCAGAAATATAATATTTCTGTTACAGCCATAAACAGTAAAGGCAGTGCAAAAAGCAATGAGATTACTGCCACTCCAAAGGAAAGTATAATAGATTTAGATAATTTAGATACTGTACTTGGCAAAACTGCTGGCACTTATATTTATGCAGAAGATGTGCCACACAGTGATTTTTGGCGAATAGATGCAACAAACCCAAAAGGTGGCAGAGCAAGCTCTGACAGGCTTGTTCGTGGAAAAGAAACAGCATTAGGTAATTTGTATGCTGATGCAGTCCATTATTATGTTACAAAAGTACTTAATAAAAATGTGGATTTTACTGTATTAGCAGGTGAGATGATAACAAACGGCATGGCTAATAACTTATCTATTACTCCACGCATACTTATGGGCTTAACAGAAATAAATTATATTAGCGACCCAATAGTAATTATAGAAATTGAGGGCAAGTACCTTATAAATGAAAATGATTATAATATTAATTTAGATAATTATCCTCCACTTGGTGTATCTAATACTGCCACATCGCTATTTGGGCAGGCTGCTGCCATATATAGAAACGGCCATTACGGAACAGGTGCAGGGGTTGCTGCATATAGCACAAAAGCATGGCTTATACCTTCAAAGGAAGCTCGCTATACAATAGAGTACCTACCCTATTCTCTTGATGAGTTCCAAACTAATTTTCAAAAAAATTGTGGCAGAGTTAAAGATAATGCAGATTATGATGCTATAAACGACCCGAAAAAATGCTACCTTTTAAACTATTACGATGTGGCAGGCTACAGCTCACCAAAAGAAGGTTATAGAAGGGGCAGAATACAAAAAGGCTCGTTACTTATAAATGGAAAAGCAATAGAGCCTAATAAAATATATAAAGTAGCCACTACTAAAAAGCTGGCAGATACTATGTATACTGCGTTTTTATATGCAAAATCAGTTGAAAATACTGGGGTTGTTTTTTGGAAAGCTGTTGCTTACTATATTAACGAACAGGGCAAAATCACCCCATACCTTGATGGCAGAGTTAAGTTAGTTGGCGGTGTGCCAGGAAACACAGCAAATGATTTTAAATAAATAATAATATTACTGCACTTTATAAATCTATAAAAGTGCAGTATATACTTTTGGAGTTTATTTGTGAAGCTTATAAAGTTTTATTTATATACTGCTTTTATTTTAATTGTGCCTGCTTTTTCATTTTCTCAAGAATATAAGCAGATTGTAACAGATAATATAACCGTAACAGATTATAAAGAACGGGAAGAAAAAGGCACAGAACTTACAAGAGATGATATAAATAGAACTGGTGCAAAAAATTTATGGGAAGCTATAAGATATACTCCTGGGGTAACATTAACAGACGGTGGTGCAAGGGGTGATGCCTCATTTTCCATTAGAGGTTTTGAAAGCTCAAAAATACCTGTTATAGTAGATCGTATATCTGTTACAAGCCCATTTAATGGTTTTGGTGACAGCTCTGCCCTTTTAACTGATGATTTAGAACGGGTAATCATTCAAAAAGGCTATTCTTCCATGCTTTACGGTGCAAACGGTATGGGTGGGGCAATTTTACTTACAACCTCCAAACCTAAAAAAGCTTTTGAAGGCTATTTTCAAACTACAGCAGAAATGGATAGTAATTTTGATTTTGCCTCAATTTCACCATCATTTTCATTAGGCTCAAAAACTGATAAAGTATATATAAAAACTACCATGCAGTATAAAGATATAGACCATTTTAGGCTTTCAAATAAATACAGCCCAGTAGAAGGCAGTATTCAGGAAAAAGGCAACAGGCTTTTTTCTGATAGAAGTGACTTAAAAAGTACAACCATAATAGGTACAGATTATTTTGAAGGCCTTGATATTTGGGCTACATATGTTTATGTAGATTCAAAAAGGGGAGTAAATTCACCGAAAACCACATCATTATACGATATTACAGAGTGGGGCTACTGGATAAGGCATAGCATATCACTTAATGCAAAATATGAAAAAAATAACCTGCTGGTAGAAGCTTTAGCTTATTATGATAAGTATGATAACCTATTTAATGAATATGCCTCCCTTACTCACTTGGAACATAAACGCCCATATTCAGTATCAAAATATGATGAATACATTGCAGGGCTTTCATTAAAAGCAGAATACAATTTCCTAAAAAACCATTATATTAGAGGTGCGTTTTCTTTTAGAGAAAATGACCATATGGATTATTATGACGGCTATGATAATTTATATGTAAAAGAAGATAAAATTTCCTTTGCCTTAGAATACAGCACAAAACTTTTAGATAAATTAACAATATCGGCAACTGGTGGGTTTGACAGCTTAATATCAAGGGACTATAAAAGTAGAAATGATGAATTTGCACAAATTATAGGTGTTTCAGAATATCAAGTAACCCCAAAAGATAGGTGGCTTTTAGCTGCGCAAGCTGGCTTATTTTACGAGTTTATAGATAGTCATGAACTACGGCTTACATACGCAAGAAGAAATCAGTTTCCAACCATGAACGACAGGTATTCTACAAGATTTTCAGAAAGCCTGCCAAACCCAAACCTAAAACCAGAAGTGGCAGACCATGCAGAGCTTGGCTATAAAGGTGTACTTTTTAATATGCTCTATGTTGATACAGCCCTTTACTATAGCTTTGTTTCAGATAAAATGGCTACAATCTATGTGCCAGACCCATTCATACCATATAAAGGTGTAGAATTTCTTACAAATATTGATGCTGTATCACTTTATGGCTATGAACTGGCCTTGGTGCTTTTTCCTTGTGACTATGCTGAGCTTGGCTATAATATGTCTATTAATAAATACTTTGTACATAAAAGTGTAACAGGATTTAATGAGCTGACATATTTCCCAGAACTTACACTTAATTCTTATATAAAAATTATGCCTTGTGAGTATTTTTCAATTACTCCTTTAATAGAATATGTCAGTAAAAGATATACAGATTTAAACGGCTCAGAATTTTTAGACCCATACTTTTTATTTAACATATACGCTACGATTAATATTTCTGATAACTATAAGCTGGATTTTGCTGTAAAAAATATTACTGATGAAAATTATTCATACAGGTATGGCTACCCAATGGCTGGCAGAACATACTCTATTAGTTTTAGAGGCGAATTTTAATATATAATATTTTATATAATGATAAAATATTATTATTTGTTTACATATTTAATTTAATTTATTATATATATAATATTATATATAACGATTACAGGTGTTTTATGAAATATACTAAAAAAATAAGTACTCTTATTATATTATTTTATTTATTTATGCCATATAGTCTGTATGCTTTTTCTTATAATAATACATATAATATTAAGCTTGATAATTCATCAAAAGTAATGGGTGCAACAGTGCCTGCTACATTTTTATTATATTCTTTTAATGCTGATTTAATAGCAGGCTGGAACACTCCACTTTATAGTCATGAAAAAAAGTATATTCCTAAAAAATACCATAATCTTGATGTTTTAGGTGGCTGGTATGGAAACGGAAACTATGCAAATAAAGAAATGCTGCTTACAAAAAATATTGATGCTGCCTTTTATATTGGTACTGAAAATGTAATGATTGGTGAAATAGAAGAATATATGAAATCTATTAAAATACCTGTTATTTCCATTACAGGCTCATCAATAGAAGATGATATAGAAATATATAACACTTTAGGCCGTATTTTTAATAATAAAAAAAGAAGTGATGAAATAATAGCATATATCAATAAAAGTATCACTAACACAAAAAATATTACAAAACAGGTTAGTAAGAAAAAAAGAGTATATTTAGCCCTTGGAGAAAACGGGCTAAAAACAAGATGTGTTAACTCCATTACATTAGCAGGTGCTGAAAATGTACATAAATGCAGTAATTATGAGGAAAGCATCTCTTTTGAACAACTGCTTGTTTATAACCCTGATGTTATTATAATTGGCAAAAAAAATGCCTACAAACATATTATGGGTAATAAAAAATGGGCAAATTTAAAAGCCATAAAAAACAAGCAGATTTTATTTGTATCAGAAGAGCCTTTTAGCTGGGTGGAAAAGAAAACTGTTATGGAATATTTTGTGGTGCAGTACTTAGCATCAAAACTATACCCACAGTATTCTACACTTGATTTACATAACCTTTTAATAGAACATTTAAAAATATTTTTCCACTTTGATATGGATTATAATATGGCTGAAAAATTAATAAACTATGAAAAGTATTGCAAATGAAACATTTTATTATAACAGGCAAAAAACATGCCGGCAAAACCACATATACAAAAGAACTTGTAAATATATTAAAAAATAAAGGCTTTAAACTATATGGGTTTATAAATATTGGCACATTTAAGGATAATGAGCGAGATAAATTTTTTATAAAATCTATACATAACCATGAAGAAAGGCTTTTTGCAGAAAGAAGTAATATTAATAATAAACTTTCTTTTTGCAGTTATAACTTTTATGAAGATGGTTTTAGCTTTGGGGAAAACCAGTACAATAATGGTATAATTAATAAAAGTGATTTTATAGTTGTTGATGAAGTGGGAAAATGGGAACTTGAAAGAAAAGGTTTTTTTTATCTTTTTAATAAAATGCCTGTTTTCTCCAGTATTATTTTAGTATGTAGAGATGATTTTAAAGATGATATAAATCAACTAATTTTTAATAATATGGCTGAAATAATATCAATAGATGAGGATAAATATAAAGTGGCAGAAAAAATTATTAATACTTATAATAGTTTGGTTAGATTATGATGAGTAGATTTTCTAAAAATTTCATAATAATATTTTTTACAGTCACTCTTTTAGTTGCTGTAATTATATCTATTACTCTTGGCAAATACTCTATTAGCTTTATAGACGGTATAAACTATTTATCCGCAGTGTTTAAAGGAGAAAATATTGCTGATAATGAAAAACTTTCTAATATTGAAACTGTTATATTTCAAGTGAGAATGCCGCGAATTATAGCAGCATTATTAATAGGTGCTGCTTTAAGTGTAAGTGGTGCTATGTTGCAAAGTATTTTTGCAAACCCTTTAGTATCACCGGGTATTATGGGAGTGCTTTCTGGTGCTTCTTTTGGTGCTGCCTTTGGTATTATTACATTTTCAAGCTGGGCATTAGTACAGCTTTCCACATTACTTTTTGGTGTATCAGCCCTTTTATTTTCATTACTTGTTGCATTTATATATAGAAGCACATCAACTTTAATGCTTGTATTAGGGGGAATGATTAGTGGTGCTTTTTTTAATGCTCTGCTTTCTATTGTTAAATTAACGGCAGATCCAAATAATGATGAGCTTGCCTCCATTGTATTTTGGTTAATGGGCTCTCTAGCTATGATAGACAGCAGCGATATTTTATTAAAAGCAGGTATCCCTATTATACTGCTGCTTATTATATCATTATTCTTTGGCAAAATATTAAATATACTTGCTATGGGTGATGAAGAAGCAAAATCATTGGGTGTTAATACTTTATATTATAAAATTGTTATACTTATTATATCCACATTTTTAGCATCATTAACTGTTGTTATGGCTGGTAATATTGGCTGGATAGGGCTTATTATTCCACACATTGCTAGAATGATTATAGGCCCTGATAATAGGTATTTACTTACTCTTTCTGCAATACTTGGCGGGCTGTTTTTACTAATATGTGATACATTTGTTAGAAACCTATTTGCCTATGAAATACCTTTAGGTATTATTACCTCAATAATCGGGCTTATAGTTTTTATTTTAGTGCTAAAAAACAGCAGTAAAGGGTGGCACTCATGATAGAAATAGAAAATATTAGCTTTAAATATTCAAAGAGAAATATACTAAATAATGTATCACTACAGATTAACCAAGGGGAGATAGTTAATTTACTTGGAGCAAACGGCTGCGGTAAATCTACCCTTATAAAATTAATACTTGGGTTTTATAAAGCACAAAAAGGAACTATTAAACTTTTTAATAAAAATATTAATAGTTATAGTAGAAAAGAGATTGCAAAATATTTAAGCTATGTGCCACAGTTTCATAATGCCGCTTTTCCATACAGCGTTCAAGATATAGTTATTATGGGAAAAAATAATATGAGTTTCTGGCAAAATTACAGCAGGCAGGATTATGAATCTGTTGATTATGCACTGCATACTCTAAATATATATCACTTAAAAAATGAAGATTATACAAAACTAAGCGGCGGGCAGCGTCAACTTGTTATGGTTGCACGGGCTATGGTACAAAATTCATTATTTTGCTTTATGGACGAACCAGTATCAAGTCTTGATTACGGTAACCAGTACAGGCTGTTGGAAAGTGTGAAAACTTTTGCTAACAAAGGTATTACATTTATTATTACTTCCCACCACCCAGACCATGTTAAATACCTTGGTGGTAGAGCTGTTTTAATGAATAATGGCACTATTTTTAAAAAAGGCTCTGTAGATGAAGTGTTAACAGAATCATCTCTTTATGAGCTTTATAAAGTAAAATTAAATAATAATGGTATAGTATATGCTGTTGATTAAAAATAATAAAATAATAACTATTGCATTTATTTTATCTATATCTATCCATTTAATATTACTTTTATATAGCAGTAATAAACCTGTAATTGAAGAACAAATAGTATATTTTGAGATTGTAAGACAGCAGGCAAATACAGATGGTACAAAACAAGAAACTAATATAGAAAAAACACAAGAACAAGAAGAAAAGAAAGAAGTAGTAAAAAAGGCAGAAATCCCTAAAAAAATAATTAAGAAAAAAGAAACGGTTAAAAAAACCATAAAAAAACAAGATACAATAAAATCAGAAGGAAAAGAACAGATTAATAATCAGGCAGAAATGTATATAAAACAAAACTATACAAATATACACAACCAAATAATAGGCAATATAATATACCCACCAAGAGCAAAAAAACTAGGTATTGAAGGCTCCGGCTATCTTTTAATACTTATTGATAAAGAAGGAAGCATTATATCTATTAAAGCCTTTGATTTTCCCAATCAATTATTAAGCGATGCTGCCATAAAAGCTGCTAAAAAAGCTTCTAAATCTGCCACACATCAGTTAAGCAGTAATGTGGAAATAAAGATTCCTGTTA
>CAMEOC010000046.1 GCA_945929285.1 uncultured Mucispirillum sp. | reverse complement strand
GAAGGTACGGAAAACCGTATTGCTACAAAGCGTATGCGTTACAACGAAGCTGTTAAGGAATACAATCTCAAAGTTCGTCGTTTCCCGGCATCTATTTTTGCATCAATGTTCGGATTCGACAAAAAAACAGCTTTTGAAGCGGAAGAAGGTGCTGCGAGTGCTCCAAAAGTAGAATTTTAAGCGATGAAAAAGTTACTTTTATTTCTTTTTGTGTTCCAGGGTTTACACCTTCTTTATATTTTAATGTTAATGTTCTTGCTGCCTCATCTGCTTCGCTAAGGTCTGTTTTTGGGCTTTGCACACCAGAAACTGTAAGTTCTGCAATGCGTTCAGTTACTCCGTCATGGGTAAGCCCTATATTTAATGGGTTTGCTGCACCTGCTTCTACTGTTGATTCTACTACAATATCAGTATTGGCAGTTTTAAACTGTATAGAACCATCTGCTGCTATGTCTGCTTTTATTGTGCCACCTGTTGCTGCATTTAATTGCGCATTTATCTCATCTAGTAAATCATTTTTACTAATTGGGTCTGCTGCTGGTGTTACTGTTATTTCTTTATAGCCAACCCCTGCTGGGTCAAGGGGGTCTGCCACACGGAAAGTAAAATCACCTGCAGGAAAATCTGCTGCTGTATACTCATCTTTTAAAGCACCGTTTGCAGCTGTATCAAAACCCATAATGTATGAAGTTAATGCTCTACTTTGAGTATCTACTGCTGTATTTGCAAAGTTTGCAACCCTTGTGCCACTGCCAGACAGTATTTCTATTTTACCGTCTTTATTTGTAAATTTTACACCTGCATCTACAAATGCTTTATTGTTATTTAATTCTTTTAATATATATTCCTGTGCAGAAGCTGCATCTGTAATAGTTGGGTTTGCTTTAGATAAATCTATTTTCACATTTACCCTTTTTTGCTCACCTGTTTTATTATCATAAATATCCACCCCAAAAGAAAGTGGTGTTCCATTTATAGTTATTGCTGGGTCATACTTAATTGTTCCACTTGTAGTTTTATATTCATTTTGCAGGTAAAAATCTGTTTTATCTTTATCTGATAATATTTCGTATTTCCAGTTATCGTTAAAGTTGCCTTGGAAAATACCATCTAAAAATGGTTTTGCAGTGGAGTTTAAATCGGTAGCTTTCCAAGCTGAAGGCTCTCCAAAACCGTTTTTAGTAATATTATGCTCTAAAGCATGCATTAAGTTTTCCAACGCCCTAAATACATTTACATTTTTACCAGTTTCTAATACATTTACATCACCAAAAGTAAGCCCCGGCTCTGATTTTAAATCTATTTGGAAAGTGGTTGTTGCTTCCCTTTTAGCTGGGTCTAGTGGGTTTGGTATTTCCATATCATCTGGCGGGATAGTTATCCCGTTCGGAAGCTGTATTGTAACCTGGTCATATATTTTATTGCCGTTTTTATCAAGTATGGTAATAGATATATTTCTTTGGTCGTTTGTGCCTAAAGTAGTTGTTACAGAAACTTTCCAGTTATCATCTTTTTTACCAGTGTATGCACCCCCTATAATTGTTACCTGGTCATTGGCATGGGTTACACCCTGATTTTTAGCATTTGTTCTAAAAGAAAGTTTACTGTTGCCATTTCTTAAGTCTGCTATGGTTAATTTACCATCTACAATAGAAACATCTACTGTTTGCCCGTATAACTCTTTTATGAAATCTACATAATCACCTAATGTTTTTTCTTCTGCTGCATTTAAGCCTGTTCTATCTAGTTTTGCAGTTTTCATATCAGAAGTTGGTGGTATAGTTGTATTATCATAAGCTGTTGTAGTTAATGTTGCATCTCTACTGGAATTATAGTTTTGCAGAGAAAATGTTATATCATAGTTGCCTAAGTTTGCCGGGTCATTTGGGTTTAAATCAAGGCTTACACCTACTCCAAAATCAAACCCTGCTTTTCTTAAAGCCTCATCAAAAGCTAATTCTATTTCTTTTTTAGAAGGGCTTGCAATAGTTATTCCTATATCAAAAGTTCCATTACCATTATCTGTAAATCCAGCTACTGTAGCTTCTCCACCAAGTCCTGCTTCTCTTAGTTTTTCGTTTAAAAAGGCAGGTCTATCAGCCGCTGGAACTGCATTAAATTCTGATGCTTTTACTTCTATTTTTCTACCTGCAACTTCAAGCACTATATCATCTGTGCCAAACCTAAGCCCTGCAAATTCTGGGTTTGTTAGTGTTGTTAGTGTTGTTAGTGTTGTTGCTGGTTTATTTATATTTACTTCTTTACCGTTTACATAAAAAGTGTAGTTTGTGCCGTTTAGGTCAAAATTTGAGTGTATTGTCTCAATTTGCTCTATATTTTCCCTGTGGAAATCATAGCCCACTTCAAAAATAATGTCTTTTCCTTCTGCTGCAACAGTGGCACCTTTAAAGCCTAGTAAACTTTGGTCTGAGCCTGTTACGGCAATACGCACATTATCACCTGCTTTTTGGCTTTGAAAATTAAGCCTGTCTCCATCGGCAGAAATTTTTAACTGGTTTGATAAGTCTACTTTAAACCTGTTTTTACCATCTTGAGTTGTTTCACCTAAATATTTACCAGAATTTACCTGAGTATTTATTGTGTTCTGGTAACCATCTATTGTTAAATCGTTTACATTTCCAAGGCCGTTTAATGCACCTATATATTCTGCATTTTTAAGCTCGTTATTAATAGCACCTGCCAATTCTTCTGTGGAGTTATACGCTTTTTGCGGCACCACTATTTTATATAACTTATCACCATAAGTTATGGTTAAAGTTCTTTCTTTTTCTGAAGCTGTGGCTAAATCTAAATTTGGGTTGCTGTTTGAAACTAAACTTGCAACACCCACTTTATTACCGTTGTGGTCTGTGCCTGCTATTTCTATGGAATCGCCTATACCTATATTTGTGCCATCAAGGCTTGAAAATAAGCTGTTTATAGTTGCAGGAAGCCCATTTATTTTATTAAAAGATGAGCCCTGTAATATTAAGCTGGACTGGGTAAATATGTTACTTCCTGGCATATTTACGGCTATATCTTGATTATAGCCTATTTGAGTGTAAATATAGCCATTATCACCCTGGTATGTGATTTCTGAGCCAGATTTATAGTCAAACTCCATTACTATACTTGTTGGATTTTCTAAATCTTCAGGCATTTTAAAGGATATGCCCCTGCCTGTATTTATAACTTTTCCAGGCTCATATTCAAAGGATAATGAAACAGATGATTTATTGCCAGTGCCTCCTGATTCATCTGAACCGTTGGAATCCATTATTACAAGGCCGCCTTTTTCATCGTAAAGCTGTAGTTTTGCAATACCATCTACCACTGTTACTTTTGCAGTGTATTTGCCAGATTTTAGTTCTGTCATATCGCTAAACACATCTTTTGTAATAGCATCACCTGAAAGATTTTCGCCGTTTTCGTTTCTTGTAATTACATTGGTAACTTCATTTGTGCCACCTGCAAAAGGTGGTTTACCTGTTTGATAGCCCCCAAAAATATACCTGCCGTTATAGCTGGCATTGGCTATATCCATTATCTGGTTATATAAACTTAATACATCTTGAGCTAAAGCTTTCCTGCTTTCTTCATCATAAGAATCTGATGCACCTGCAATAGCGTAATCATCTCTAGCTTTTTTTAATGCTTCTACAAGTTCCTGTAATTCTGCTTCTGTATTTTTAAGCCAGTTTGATGCACTATTGGCATTTTCACTAAACTGGGTAAGCTCATCTATCATATTTTGAACATTATATGACCCTACATATTTACTGGTATCTTCCCATGGTTTTATTAAATTTTGCTGTGCACTTGCTTTTTTTAAAGCTTCTGTATAGTTTGTTAAGCTTGTAGAAAGCATATTTTGCATTTGCATTGCACGCATATTAAATGTTACTCTCATAATAATGCTCCGTATTTTTATTGGCAATATTTTCCTATATCAACTTATAGCAAATTACCTGCCAACTGAACCTAGCCCATTTATTAAAGTGTTTAACATTTCATCTACCACATTTATATACCTGGAGTTTGCTTCAAACATTTTTTGGTAAAGCGCTAAATTTATCTGCTCATCTTCTTCTGATACACCGCGGATAGACATAAGCTGTGTATTAAGCTCAGTATAAGCCATATTTGTAGTAGCTTTATATGTTTCTGCCTGAGATTTTGCACTACTCATCTCTCCTATAAAATAACCATAAAAGGCTGAAAATGTTACATTACCTTTTACTGTTGAAAATGAAGTAGTCTGTAATTTAGATATTTTTAAAGCATTAGTATTATCTCCTTCTGCACCAAATTCTGAAGCTGCAATCAACCTTGGGTTTTCTTTAACAGCAGAATTTAATGCCATATCTTGAGCAGAGCTTCCTGAAAAAAATGAGTTCATACCTGTTGCTAATAAAAAGTCTGATGTATCATTGGCAAAAGAAATATAAGAGCCTGCCGCTGCTTTTATGGTAACAGTATTATCAATATTTAATGATGCAGAAACCATATTACCTGCTTCCTTATTTATCCTATCTAATACTGTTTTTAATGTATCATTAGCATTTACCTGCACAACTATTTTTTTATTATCATATATTTCATTGCCATTTTCGTCCTGCTTGCCTGTTGGAGTGGAAACATTTATCTCAAAAGAGCCAGTTTTTACATGGTAAGGAAGCCCACCTTCCGGGCTGCTTAAAGCATATTCTGGGTTTATAACTTGTGTTTTGCCAGTATATTCTGAAGCCTTATCAAGCCCCATACCTGCGGCATGTATTCTGTTTGTTTCTTCTATCATTTTTTTTGCCAGTGCATCTAAATCAGACTGGTACTGCTTTAATTCATTATCTCTCACCTGCAGTTGTGCTGCTATGGTGCCGTTTTTCATCATAGATGTCATATCTATTGGTTTTGAATTTGGATTATCTGTTTTCCACATTACTTTTAAGTGGTTATTATTTTTTGGGTCTTTTTCAGTTAATAATATATGGGCAGTACCGCCATCTACCAGTGTTTGACCTTTCATGGAAACATACAGCGAGCCATCCTCCCTTAAAAATGTGGTTACTTCTGTTTTTTTAGCTAAATCATCAACTAAACCGTCCCGCATATCTCTAAGTTCATTAGCAGGCTGACCTAAAGCTTCTGCTGCTACTATTTCTTTATTTAACCTTGCTATTTGGCTTGTTATTTCATTAACAGCATCTACTTCCTGTTGTATAATAGTATCTGCCTGTTTTCTTGCATCTTCTAAATATTTATAACCTTCTGTTATTTTAGATGCCAAAGCATCGGCAGCTTCCACTAAAACTGTTCTTTTTGTTAATGATTCTGAAGTATCATCTGGTGCTGAATTACTTAAATCCTGCCATGCATTAAAGTAATCTTTCAAAGCATCCCCAAGGCCAGAGCCTGATTCAAGCTCATTAAAATATAACATAGCACTTTGCAGTGTTGAGCTTGTGGAAGTGTAATACTGCAGTGCTGAATTTGTAGTGCGAACGCTGGAAGCAAGTAAATCATCATACTCCCTTCTTACACCTGCCACATCCACACCTTTGCCTATCGCTCCATTATATGTATACTGTGGTTTTTTAGTAACCAGCTCTACAGTCTGCCTGGAATAATTTTCCGTTTTCATATTGGCCATATTATTACCTGTTACAGATATACCAGTTTGGGCTGCATATATGCCAGAAACCCCTGTCCATATCATACCAAATAAATTACTCATTTTGCACCTCCCCTTAGCCTATAACCTGTAATGATGAAGGCAGAGATGATGCGCTTTTATTATCTAAGCCGTATTTATTTGAAGGCAGGTAGCCCATGCGAACTTTTACATCGTGCATAATTTTAAGGTTAGTGTTATAAAGCACTTTTAATGAAACTGTTATTTGAGATATTTCAGAAACTAATACTAAAAGATTATCACGAAGGTTAGTTAAATCTTCGCGAGCTTTTTCATCATCACACACTTCTATTATGGAAGATATAGTATCATCTTCTAAATTATGCTCCTGCATAAGACGCTGTGATAATGTTTTCCTGGCTTCTTCTAAAAGCTTTTCTTTTTTTACAAGCTGTTCTTTATGTTTGTTAAGCTCAAACATAGTATTAGTATCCCAGCTTGTAACTGCAGTTCTTTCCTGTGAAAGAGTATCTCTAATATCAGTATAATGAATAACCTGAGATTTGAGTATCTCCACTAAATTATTAAAAGAATTGTGTTCCATATATATCCCCCTTAAAAGGCTAACCTTTATATTTTGGGATAAGCTATATGGAAATTTACCTAAATTCTATAATAAATACTAGAATATGTCTTCTAAAGCAGTATTAACTATTTTTGCAGCCACATCTTTAGCTGATATATTGTAAGTGCCGTTTGCAATACGCTCTTTTAAATCAGCAATTTTATCATCCCTAACATCTGGCATACTTTTTAAAGTTAATGTCATTTCAGAAACATCTTTACTTTTTTTAGATAATGTTACATTATCACTTTCAACACCAGTAGCCTGCTGCTGCTCTGCAGAAGTTTTTTCCACATTTCTTGTGCGGGAAGTTTGTTCCAGAGTGTCCATACCACTCATCATGTTGCTATTAATCCTCATAATATCCTCCAATGCTCATCTTCCCTATCGGACTTACTCTTAAAAAACTTTAGCACTTTTTTTAAAAAAATTAAATATTTTTTTAAAGTGCAGTTTTATTAAGAAACCGCTCCTCCTGCTGCATGTTTTTAGGTAAATTTGCCTAAGCTATCCGTAAACAAATTTTTTCAATTTTTAATAAGCAAATTTTATGCCACAATTTGACTTTTAAAACTAGAAAAGGGAAGCATAAGCCTCCCCTTTCTAATTTAAGTGTGTGAATTTATTGTGAAGTGATAGAATTTATTGCACCATATCTAAACTTTCTGCAGAAATGCTTTCCTGCCTTTTCTGCTGAACTGCATAAGGGTTTAACTCCCTGTGGAAAATTTTTCCCTCATCTCTATACTGTGGCATAGTCTGTTTTAAGTGCTGGTATAATGTTTCACCTAAACCAGAATCCTGTCTTTTTGCTAAAATATCCACATACTGCTGGTCTAGCATTTCTGTAAATATTTTTTCGCCGTTACTTTTTTTAACTAAAGATGATTCCATACTAGCTTTTCGCATGGTTTTCATCATCATATCCATAAACATACCTTCAAAGGCTGCACAAGCATCTCTTAACTCTTTATCTTTCTTTGCTTTTGCTTCTTCTCTTGAAAGCTCTACATTTGCATTTAATTTAGCTAACTCAACCATTACATCAGCTCCAAGTCTGCATGCAGTGCACCAGCTGCTTTTATTGC
>CAMEOC010000045.1 GCA_945929285.1 uncultured Mucispirillum sp. | reverse complement strand
GCTATACTGCCTGATGAAAAGCATGAGTTTTTACTTTCTACAAATGCAGTAGCCAGTGGATATGGTGTATATGACAGCACAATAAGAAAGCACATGCAAAAGCACAGTGCAGAATTACTGCAAGACATTCATTATAAGTATATGCCAAATAAAAAACTTTTTTGGACTAAAAAAGGTGTGTTACAACTTTCACATTATATTAAAGGTGAAAAAGCAATGCTTTTTAAAACTTTTATAGAAACTATTGTAATTAATAAAATAACATCAGATATTTTTTCAAACAATGCTGTAAATGTAAAAATAATGCGGTCAGATTTAAATTATTTAGATTTTATGAATGTTCGTTTTACATTAATGCAGCATGATATGACTATATGGTTTAAAGCTTCAGAAGTTGTAAAATGTTTAGATTTTAATGCAGCGGAAAAAGTATTTTCTAACTTTGATGTGTGGGAATATACAAGGCAGTATAAAACCCAGTGCAAAACAACCAGTAGTTTTGAAGATGTGCTTTATATCAGCTTACAGGGCTTAAAAGCTATTATATCACAAATGGATAAAAATATTAAAGCAAAACTATTTGGTGGTTTTTTAGATAAAGTTTTTAATGCACCAAAAGAAATAAAGCATTTTGAAATCACATATAATGACATGGCAAAAGATGAAAAAATACAGGATATAAAATCAATGGCATATTTAATATATTCTGCTGTTAATTCTAATATGGCACAAGATAAAATGCTTTATGAAAGTATAAAGCAGGTAACAAGCTCGCTTTATAATAATATTAAAAATTTATAAAAAAACTGAGGGTAAAAATATGAAAGAATTAAATATATACAACATAGATAATATAGATATATTAAGAGCAGAATATAAAAAATTAGAAGAAAAATATGAAAGTTTATCTAGTTTATCGTTAGATATGATAGATGCGATAACACAATTTTTTCCATTAATCACTTTTATATCTTATGTAGTAGAAAATTATGAACAGTTTGAAGAAATAGAAGGACCTTTAAAATGGGTGGTTACAACTATTTCTTGTGCAGCTTTTGATAAAGAAAAAGAATTATATAAACAGTGGGATAATTATAGAGAAAATAAGTAAAAATTATGTAAGGGTTAGCAAAGCTAACCCCTGCTTTTTTTACAAATCATACCATAAGTCAACTTAGTTTGAAAATGCTTTTATGCAATTTTTAATTTTTCTTTTAAAGCTTCTTGTAGTATTTTAGAAAGTTTTAGTTTTTTACTTTCTGCCATATCTGCCATCCACTGGGGGATAGTTACAGTTTTCTTTACTGCTTTATTAAAATGCTTTTCCGCATACTCTGCTACATTAACCGATATTATATTTACAAATACCCTTGATTTATCATACAATTCTTCAAGTTCATTTTGTATAATATCTTCTGTAATATCTTGAATATGGCTAGGCTGTGGTATTTCTTCTTTATCTATCTCTGCACTGTGTATATATCCTGCTAAACAGTCAGTGGCCATATATAAAGCATGCTCTAAATCGTCTCCACAAGTAGAAACTCCTTTTAAATCTGGAAAAATAACAGAATATCCACCATCGTCTTCTTTATAAAAAATTGCTGGATAACTTGTAAGTTTTTTCATATATATATGCTCCTTTCGGGGCTTATTTCAGCCCCGCATCTTTTAATATTTGGTTTAGAGTTCCTTTCTTTAAGTCTTGGTTGCTTCCGTGAAAGGCTACGGTAATAAGATTTGTTTTTTCTGGATGTTTAAAATGTTTGTGAGAACCAACTTGTCTTACTTCTATCCATCCAGCCTGTTGTAAAATTTTTAATAATTCTCTATATTTCATATGTAATATATAGTATATAATACTTATATTGTCAATACTTATTTTATAAATAAGTATTATTTTTTTTAATATTTTAAAATCCCAGAAATTACAAAAATTCCAAAAATCACAGAAATTACAGAGTATATTATATTACATGTTATTATCCTTACAAGGAGATAATAAAAATACAGGATGTATTTTCGCTTGCGTAAGCTGGAGCCGACTTGTTCGGGCATTGCGTGATTTTGAAAATTCAAGGACGAATTTTCAAATAAAAGTAAGCGAAATGAATAAATTGAATTTATTTCAATTTATGAATGGAGTGAATGTGTCAATAACATTAGAACTGGCAGAAAAAAGATTAAGTGAATGGTTAGAGGCTGAGTCTAAATTATGCCATATTGGCACATATCAAATAGGCGAAAGAACTTTAACTTACCGCAATTTAAAAGAAGTGCGGGAATCTATTGATTATTGGCAATCTAAAGTAAATAGTATCCGCCGTGGTGGTTCATTTAGAGTAAGCCGTGCAATTCCCAGGTAAAAATATATGAATATTATAGATCAAATAAGGACCTATTTTTTTAAGCATAACGCAAACCTCATTACTGAAAGCGCATTATCTAATGCTGCTCATAATGCAGCATCAGGTGTGCGGCCTGCTATGGTTTCATTTCAGCCACTGGAACGGGTAGCAGATAGTGATATTGTTGGTGAGTTGTCTACTATAAGAGCAAGAAGCCGTGATATTATAAGAAACAGCAGTATAGGTGCAGGTATTATAAAGCTTATGTGCCGTGGAGTTATTGGTGATGGTTTAAAGTTGATGCCTGCTATTAATGGGGCAGTGCTTGGCTTATCACGAGATGAATAGAAAATATAATAGAAAGTGAGTTTGCTCTGTGGGCTGATAGTTTATTTTGTGATAGCGAACTAACTTTAAATTTTTATGCTTTGCAGGATTTAGCATTTTCATCTTTTTTAGAAAATGGTGATGTATTTGCACTGCTTACATACATTAAAAACCCTGTAACAGATTACACTTTATCAATAAATTGAATAGAAAGCGATATATGCACAACTCCCTCACAATATATAAATGCTGCAGGTGTGATGCTGGGCGTTAGAAAGAATAAGTATAATGCCCCAGTATCATACTTTTTTAAAACAAACCTGCCAAGAAGTGAAATGGATGCTCTTAACTATTTTTCAAATCCATTCGGCATTGAACAGTATAGAGAGGTGCCAGCTTATGATGGGAGAAATCGCAGGCAGTTACTGCATATTTTTAAAAAGACAAGACCAGGACAAACCAGGGGCTTGCCGTTTTTAACTCCAGTATTAGAGCAATTAAAACAGATAGAAAGGTATTCTGATGCAGAACTTATGGCATCAGTGATATCAAGTAAATATACAGTATTTATTAAAAACCCACAAAACGAAACATTAGCTCCAGCTAGTATTACAGGAGAACCAGGAGCAGAGCAACATGATAATGATTTACACTTAGGTGATGGTGTTATAGCAGAGCTTGGTGAAGGCCAGGATATAACTATTGCTAATCCTACTCGCCCTAATGCTCAGTTTGCTGATTTTATTTCATTCACCATTAAAAAAATAGGTATGGGTTTAGGTTTGCCTTTTGAAGTTTTAATGCAGTCTTTTACATCAAGTTATAGTGCCAGCCGTGGAAGTTTATTAGAAGCTGAAAAAACTTTTTTAAAATACAGGCAGGCTTTTATTAATGATTTCTGCAAGCCTATTTATGAGCATTTTTTAGATGAAATGGTGGCTTTAGGTAAAATTGATGCACCAGGATATAGCGAGCCTGTAAAAAGAAATGCATACCTTAATGCTTACTGGCTTGCACCTAAAAAGAGCCAAATAGATGAATTAAAAGAAGTAAATGCAGCTGTTGCAAGAATTGAAGCAGGGCTTTCAAATAAAACAGTTGAAACAATGAACTTAACAGGTATGAAGTATGAAAATGTGCTTGAAATTAGAAAGCATGAAATAGAAATGGAAAAAGATTTAGGTGGTAATGATAAGGCTCAGGACGAGCCGTCGCTTGCGTAAGGACTGAAACGAATTTATTTCGTCAGTCCGCCTAAATAAAAAATACACGGATGTATTTTTTATTATTGTTTAATAAGATACTTCGCCTGAAGGCTCAGTATGACAAACTGTGTCATTCTGAAGACTTTAGTCTGAAGAATCTAATTTAAGGGGTGTATCTTGAATAATATATATGCAATGGAAGAAAGTGCATTAAATAAATATTTATCAATCTATGATAACAAAGGGCTACATGAGGCAATAAATAAATATGCAGGGCAGGTTGATTATAAAACTTATGAAGTAACATATCATGGCAGTGTGGGTATTATTCATATTTCTGGTATTATCTCTCGCCATGCTGATATGCTTGCCAGCTTTTTAGGAATGGGTAGTGCAGCTATTGAAAATATAGCAAAAGATTTTCAAAGCTTACTTGATAATGAAGAAGTTAAATCAATTATTTTAGATTTTGATACTCCAGGTGGAGCAATAACTGGAGTAAATGAGCTTGCAGAAATCATATATAATGCCCGTGGAATTAAACCTATTAAGGCCTATGTTACAGGTATGGCATGCTCTGCTGGGTATTTTTTAGCTTCAGCTTGTGATGAAATTATAATTGATGAAATGGGCTCTGTTGGCTCTATTGGAGTAATGAGAGTAGTAAGCAAACAAAATGATAAATCAGTAATATTTAAATCAAGCCAAAGCCCTATGAAAAATGTGGAAGCTGAATCAGAACTTGGAAAGGCAGAATATCAAGCAAAAGTAGATTATCTTGCATCTATTTTTATTGATAAGGTTGCAAAATACAGGGGCATAACAAGTGATGAAGTAATAAACAGAGGTAATAAAGGCGGTGTGCTGGTTGGTGCTGTAGCTGTAACTGCTGGGCTTGCTGATAGGCTTGGAAGCATGGACCAATTGATAATAGAACTTAATAATATAAATAAAAAAGAAAATTATAAGGAGAAAAATATGCCAGAAAATTTAAAAGAATATGCAGAAGAAACGCATGTTGATACTGCACAAATTGAAGCTAATGCAGTAGCAGCAGAAAGAAAAAGGGTAGCAGAGCTTATGGCAATACAAGTGCCAGGGTGTGAAAAACTGGTGCAGGAAGCAATATCAAGCGGTGCATCTGTAGCTGATACAAATGCTCGCATTGTAGCTTATATCGGAAGTGATGAGTATAAGGCAACTTTAAAAAAAGAAGAACAGCCTATTGTGCAGGCGGTAGAGCCTATTGTGGCAGGTGCTGATATGTTAGATATTAGCAAAGAAGATGCTCAGGTAAATACAATGCTTGAATTATCTAAACAGTTTCAAAAAGGAATTAAATAGGGGGGGTATTATGCCAAGTATAGAAAGTGATACATTTAATTATGATAACCTGCTTGCAGGTGGCGATTTAACAGTGCTTGAAATAGGCACAGTTGATGAAGCAGTTGAAGTGAAAAGAGGCACAGTATTAGGCAGAGTTTCAGCAACTAATACATTTAAAATCTGTAAAGATGCTAATGATGATGGCTCAAATGTGCCAGTAGCTATATTAGCAGAAGATTTACCAGCAGGTGCATCAAATAAAGATAAGTATATATACTTATCTGGTAAGTTTAATAAAGATGCAGTGATTTTTGATGCAGGTGTGGCAAATAAAAATAAAGCTAAAATTGAATTACATAGTAACTCAATTTTTTTAAGATAATAACGGTTATATCTTTTTGGTTATTTCTGTGTTGCTTACAAAAATTAGTTCAGTCCTAACAAATAGTCAAAAATAGTATTTTTGACTAACAAAAAAAGGATGTAACATAACGGGCAAAGCCCGATTATTTTACAAAGCTCAGGACGAGCGACCTTTAGTGAGTATGGGAGCATTTACTGCGACTAAACGATTAAATAAAAAATCTAGGACAGATTTTTTATTATGGTTAAACGGTAAACTCCTTTCACTAATTTTTTAATGTGCCTTGAACTAACCAAAAATCTTATAACCTTAAAAAATATGTCATTCTGAACGTATGTGAAGAATCTAAAATTTTAATGGAGAGAAAATATGGCAGATAATGCAATCATCTATGATAATAGAGTTTTGACAAAAGTGGTTTTAGGTATGGAGCCTAAAAGAAATTTTTTTAAAGATACTTTTTTTAGTAAAGAAATACAATCAAGCACAGATACTATTCAGCTTGATATTGATGCAGTAGGTAATGGTGTTGCACCTTTTGTATCCCCTATGAGCGAAGGCTCTATTATGTCTAAACAAGGCTATAATAGTAATATCTTAAAAACTGCATATCTTGCACCTTATATAAATATTACTCCGCAAGATTTTATGTATAGAACTGCAGGGCAAAATCCTTTTAATAATACTACTCCTGAAATGGAAGTAATTACTCGCCATTTAGTGAACTTAAAAAGAGCTGTTGAAAATACAGAAGAGCTTATGTGTGCTCAGGCTGTTATAAATGGTAAATTTATCTATGACTATAAAGTAGGTGAAACAGTTAAACAGCAGGAAATAGATTTTGGTAGAAAAGCAGAGCATACAATAGCTTTAACAAGCACAAACCAGTGGGGCAATACTGGTAGCGATGTGTTAAAAAATATTCGCCAGTGGCGTTCTTTAATTCTCAAAAACGGTTATAATGCCCAGGCTGATGTATTGGTTTTAGGCTCAAAAGCTGCGGCATTATTTTTTAAAGATGAAGGAGTAAAAGAACTTTATTCATCAAGCAAATACGGTATTACTAAAATGGAAGTATCAAGTGATATGCCGGGGCTTTATCGCTATGGTTATATTCCGGGTATAGGCGAAGTTTATGAATATGAACGCTATTATGATAAAGATGGTAAATCTGTAAATATGATTGATGATAATGCATTTGTTTATGGTGCATCTAATGCTGGTAATTTTATGGGTTATGGTGCCATACAAAATTTTGATGCAAATGCAGGCAATGGGCTTTTACCTACAAAAATGTATGCAAGTTTTGAGAATAAAGATAGCAAAAATAAAAAAGTAATGGTGGAAAGTTCACCGCTGCCATGTTTCTCAAATCCGAATTGTATTGTTGCTGGTAAAATCACCGAAGATTAACGGTTATATCTTTTTGTCTATTTCTGTGTTGGCTAGAATTTTTGCTCAGTCATTTACTAATGTGTAAACTCCTGTCGCAAAAAATTCTAGTCCGCCTTGAACTAGCCAAAAATTTTATAACCTTTTTATTATTGTAAGGGGATATTATGGGAAAAATGAAAGAACAAAATGCAGAGCAGGAAGAAAAAGAAGTAACAGAGGAAAATGCTGTTATAGAAGCACCAGAAAGCATTACTGGTGATGAGCCTGTAAGTAGTGAACAGGTAGAGCAAGCAGAGCAGGAAGAAGTGGCAGAAAGTGAAGTTATAGAAGCACCAGAAAGCATTACTGGTGATGAGCCTGCTGAAAAGGAACAGGAAGAAACAGCAGAAGTAAAATATAAAGCAAAAG
>CAMEOC010000044.1 GCA_945929285.1 uncultured Mucispirillum sp. | reverse complement strand
TATTGTTATAGATTTATGCTTAACTGGTAAATCTAAACACGAAGAAGCCCCAAGGGCTATGCTTTCCTGCAAATCTGCCATAAAAGCAGGTGATGAGCTAACTTATGGGGAAATGGATTACCTTGTAAAACTTTTATTTAACACCACAAATTTTGGCACATGCCCCCACGGCAGGCCTATTATCTATCTTTTAAGGGTAGATGAGCTGGCAAGGAAATTTTACAGATGATTATACCTGTAATAACAGGCCCCACATCTTCAGGCAAAAGCAGTATTGCTTTTAATGCAGGGCTTAAAACAAATAAAGTAGAGATTATTAGTGCAGATGCTTTTCAAGTTTATAAGGGTTTAGATATTGGCACCGCTAAAGTTACAAAGGAACAGCTTGGGCAGGTGAAGCACCATTTAATAGATATTTTAAACCCAGATGAATGTTATTCTGCAGGAATGTTTAGGCAGCAGGCAGAGATTTTAATAGAAGATATTTTAAGTAGAGGCAATATTCCTGTTATTGCAGGGGGAACTGGGCTTTATATAAAATCATTAACAGAAGGTATTTTTAACTGCCCTGAAATTGATGAAAATATTAGAAAAGAGCTACAACTTCGGCTTGAAAAAGAGGGTATAGAAAAATTATATAACGAACTTATGGTTATAGATAAAGACTATGCCTTAAAAATCAGCAGTAACGACCCAGCTAGAACTGTGCGAGCTTTAGAAGTTTATTACGGACTTGGTATAACTTTTTCAGAAGCCCATAAAATATATGAAGAAAAACCAAAATATAATTACACCATAGGTGTATTATGGATAGAGCGAAAAGAGCTTTATAAAAAGATTAATGAGCGAACAAGGCAAATGTGGGATATGGGCTGGGATAATGAAGTAAAAACCCTTTTAAATTTAGGCTATAATAAAGACTGCCCGTCATTTAGAGCCATAGGCTACAAATTAATTGCAGATTATATTATTAATGGCTGCAAAAGTGAAGATGTAATAAATAAAATAGCCCAGGAAACAAGGCATTTTGCAAAACGGCAGTTTACTTGGTTTAGGCATAGAGAAAATGTTATAATGTATGATGATAAGGAAAAATTAGAAAACAGTTTAATAGATATTATTAATGGCAAGAGGTGCAGTTTATGAGATATGCTGTAATTTTTACAATTATTATTGGGGTTATAGTATTTTACATTGTTTTTGGTCATAATGGAGTTTTAAAATATATAGAGCTTGTAAATGTTCGCCAGACAAATGAAGAACGCATTAGGCAAATGGAAAAAGAAATAGAAGAAAAGGAAAGGGAATTGGAGCTTGCCAAAAAGAATAATGAATATTTAGAAGGCATTATTCGCAGAGAGCTGGGCTTGCAGAAAAAAGGGGAAGATGTATATATAATTGAAGATAATAGCACAAAAACAGAAGAAAAATAAAGGGTATATCATATATGCAGGAATACAGTGTTGCAGAATTAAGTAAAAAATTAACAGCAGTTTTTAAAGAAAGTTTTCCGGAAATGATTGCAGTAACAGGTGAAGTAAGTGGGTTTACACGGCAAAACAGCGGCCATATATATTTTAGCTTAAAAGAAAATGATGTTACATTAAGTGCCACTTACTTTAAATTTTATCAAAATGCTTCATCATTTATACCTAAAAATGGTGATAAAGTTAAGGTTATAGGCGAGCTTAAAACTTATGATAAATACAGCCAGTACCAAATAAATGTCCGCAGAATAACTTATGATTCTGAAGGGCTTTTATGGAAACAGTTTGAAGAAACTAAAAAGAAGCTGGCAGCAGAAGGGCTTTTTAGCGAAGAAAGAAAGCGAGAAATACCAAAATACCCACACCGTGTGGCAGTGCTTACTTCAACCACAGGTGCTGTTATAAAAGATTTTATTGTTACCACAAACAATGAAAAAGGAAAATATAATATAGAAGTGTGGAATATACCTGTGCAAAATGTGGAAAATGCGCCAATTATTGCAAAAACCATAGAAAAAGCAGGCAGGCTTGCAGATAGATATGATGTTTTAGTTGTTATGCGTGGCGGCGGCAGTATGGAAGATTTATCTGTATTTAACCAGGAAGTAATAGCTAGAGCAGTTTTTAATTCTAAAGTGCCAGTGATTAGTGCTGTGGGCCATGAAGCAGACTATACTATTATTGATTTTGTAGCAGATAAAAGGGCAGCCACCCCAACAGCTGCAGCAATTTTTCTTTCCAGCTATTATAAAGCTGCTGTTGACAGTGTATCAAAATATTACAGCAGTATAGTAAAGCATATGGAAAATACCATGCAAAAATATGCCCAGTATATTGATTATATGAATATAAAACTAGAAAATAAATCACCACTTATTAAAATAAATAAATTAAACCATTTAATACTGCAGCAAGAAAAATCTTTAGAAAATAAAGTAAATAAAAGGCTTTTCAATATAAAAGAACACTTTTTAAAACTTTTAAATAAAGTGAAAAATAATAACCCAGTGCAAAAGCTTGAAAATTATAAATTACGCATATTAAATAGCAGAAAAAATCTTTATGCAGGTATTAATAAAAAATTAGATAAATTTAATAATAATATAAATAAAAGGGTAAGCAAAATAAAAATAAATAACCCATTAAAGTTAATTGAAAGGTATAATTATAAAGTTGAAACATATAAAAAAGAAATTATATCAAATATTAATGAAAAAGTGGGTAAGCAGTTAATAGTAGTTGATAGATATAAAAATATATTAGAGCAGAATATTTCTAACTACCTTTTTAATAAATTTGCAGATTTAGCAAAACTTGAAAGTAAACTTTCAGTGCTGGACCCAAAAAATGTTATGGAAAGGGGGTATGCTCTTATTACCCAGGAAGAAAACATTGTAACAAGTGTAGAAAATGTGCATATAAATGCGTCATTAAAAATACATTTAAAAGATGGCAAAATAATGGCACTGCCTGAAAAAATATTAAAAGATAGCAATAATATGGAAAAAACAGGCCAAGAAAAAATAGTAAAATAAAAATTTTTTATACCGTTTTATAAAAAAGTGTGGTATGCTAGCGAAATATTTTAAAAAGCCTTTTTTTTTAGGCTTATATTTGTTTATAATAATTAGATAGATGATGAGGAGCAGAAAAATGAGCAGAATACCTATTACAAGAGCAGGCTATGATAAACTTAAAGCAGAGCTTGATAAACTTCGCAATGTAGATAGAAACGAAGTTATTTTAGCTATTCAGGAAGCAAGAGGCCATGGAGATTTAAGCGAAAATGCAGAATACGATGCAGCAAAAGAACGCCAGGGCATGATAGAAGCTAGAATTAACGAACTGGAATATAAAATGAGCCTTTTTGAAATTATAGATATTTCTAAAATGGCAGGGGATAAAGTTGCCTTTGGTGCTACTGTAACCATTGAAAATATGGATACAGAAGAACGCAAAGTATACACCATTGTAGGCAGCGATGAGGCAGATATTTTCAGCGGTAAAATCTCTATTATGTCGCCACTTGCAAAAGCTATGCTTGGAAAAGAAGAAGGTGATGATTTTGTGGTGCAGGCACCAAAAGGGGATACAGAATACGAGATTATTAAAATTGAGTTTATAGAACAATAAGTTTTTCTCAGGAGGCTTATTATGAAACTTGAATTAAATATTGCCAACCAGCTTACAATTGTAAGAATTGTTGCTATACCCCTTTATTTAGTAGTGCTTTATTTTAATAAAGAATGGAGTAATGTGGTAGCAACTATCATATTTATTTTAGCAGGGGTTTCTGATTTTTTAGATGGCTATATTGCAAGAAAATATAATATGATAACAGATTTAGGCAAAATATTAGACCCAATAGCAGATAAAATATTAGTTGCAGCAGCTTTAATAGCCTTAATAGATTTAGATAGATTATACTGGTGGATAGCTGTAATTATGCTTGCAAGAGATTTTACCATGGAAGCATTAAGAAATCTAGCAGCCAGCAAAGGCATAATCATAGCAGCAGGTATATGGGGTAAACTAAAAACAACTTTCCAAATGGTTGCAATAGGCATGATATCTTTTAAAAATGTATGGCTTGGCATAAACTGGTATATATTAGGGCAGATATTAATGTATATTGCATTAGTTCTTTCCATATACTCAGCTTATGTATATTTTAGAGAATGGAAGAAAATAATATGGAGAGTTTTGAGTAATGGATTTATATCAAATATTATTAATTATAGCAGCTTATTTTATAGGCTCTATACCTTTTGCATATATTATAGTAAAACTAGTTAAAAAAATAGATATAAGAACAGTTGGCAGTGGCAATGCTGGGGCTACAAACGCTGCAAGGGTATTAGGTAAATGGGGCTTTATAAGTGTATTTTTGCTGGACGCTTTTAAAGGCTTTTTACCAGTATTTATATCACTGCAAAATTACGGGCAGACCATGATTACTTTAATTGTGGCTGCTGTTGTGGTTTTAGGCCATACTTATACTGTATTTTTAGGTTTTAAAGGTGGAAAAGGTGTGGCAACTGGTGCAGGTGTATTTTTAGCTTTAGCACCTGTGGAAATAGGGATTGGCCTTGTGGTATTTTTAGTAGTATTTCTTGCTACAAAAATGGTTTCAGCAGGCTCAATATTAGCATCTATTACCCTGTTAATTGCAGTTTGTGTATTAAGCAACTGGTTTGCATTAAAAGTGCTTACTGCCATTATTGTTTTCTTTGTAATATTTAAGCACCGTTCAAATATTGTGCGTATTATAAAAGGTGAAGAAAACAAATTTACAAGGAAAAAGAAAGAAGATGAATAAATATGAAGCCCTTATGAGCAAATGTATTAAAAATGCTTATAAGGCAAAGGGCGGCACAAAATCAAACCCACTGGTGGGTGCTGCTGTTATTAATGATAATAACATTTTTTATGGCATACACGAAAAATATGGCTTTGCCCATGCAGAAGTAAACGCCATAAATAATGCAGGAGATATGGCTAATAATGGTGAAATAATAGTTACTTTAGAGCCATGCTCCACTTACGGCAAAACACCCCCTTGTGTGGATAAGATTATTAATGCAGGCATAAAAAAAGTTTATATTGGTGTGCTTGATGTAAACCCAAACCATGCAGGCAATGGTGTTGCCATATTAAAAAAAGCAGGCATTGAAGTGGAATATGGTTTATTATTAGAAGAAAGCGATCTTTTAATAGAAGATGTTATGAAATTCCAGATGAAAAAAATGCCTTTTATTACTTTAAAAACTGCCATTAGTTTAGATGGCAAAATAGCAGCCCATACTGGAGATTCTAAGTGGGTTACTGGTGAAAAATCTAGAAAATATGTGCATAAAATCCGCGGTGAATGTGATGCTGTGCTTACTGGAGTTGGTACAATTTTAGCAGATAACCCTCTTATGACAAACAGGGTTTACAAAAAACTAAACCAGCCTGCTAGAATTATACTAGACAGCTACTTAAAAACACCATTTAATGCAAATATAATAGAAAGTGCAAATATTTCACCAGTGATTATTTTTACCTCTAAACATAAAGATATTAAAAGGGCAGATATTTTAAAAAATAAAAATATAGAAATTATAGAAGTTGATGAATATAATGGTATGCTTGATTTGGAAAGTGTGCTAAAAACCCTTCATAATAAAGGGTTTATGAATGTGCTTGTTGAAGCTGGTGCTAAAGTAAACGGCTCATTTTTTGATAATAAACTGGTAGATAAACTACAAGTTTTTATAGCCCCAAAAATAATAGGCGGCGAAGAAGCTTTTTCTGCTATTGGTGGAAAAGGTATATCTTATATGAGCCAGGCACATACATTTAAAACAAGCACTATGAAAAAAATAGGCGATGATATTTTAATTACAGCAAGGCTTAATGATTATACAAAAGATGTAATAGAATTTACAAAAAATTTTAAAGTTGATTAAATATGTTTACAGGTATTATAGAAGAAACAGGTAAGATTATAAGTGTTTTTAAAAGTGGAAACTCTGCTAAATTAAAAATAAGCTGTGAAAAAATATTAGATGATTTAGCACTGGGGGATTCTGTGGCAGTAAACGGCGTGTGCTTAACTGCTGTATCCTATGGCTCAAATTTTTTTGAAGCAGATGTTAGCTATGAAACTTTAGCAAAATCTTCCCTTAAAAATATTAATACAGGCTCTATACTAAATCTAGAGCGGGCATTAACACTTTCTTCAAGGCTTGGTGGTCATTTAGTGCAGGGCCACGTGGAAGGCACTGGAGTTATAAAAAACATTACAAAATATGGGGAATTTTATAAAGTTTTTGTGGAATACCCAAAAGAGCTTGATAAATATATTGTGGAAAAAGGCTCAATATCTATTGATGGTATTAGCTTAACAGTTATAAATGTGGTAAATAATACCTTTGAAGTGGCAGTTATACCCCATACTTTTGAAAATACAAACTTAAAATATAAAAAAAATGGTGATATTATTAATTTGGAAACAGATATAATGGCACGGTATGTGGAAAAATTAATGTTATCAGAGAATAAAGATAATAAACTAAAATCTATGATTATGCAGTTTAAAAGGTAGTTTTAAATGGATATGAGTGTTAGGGCAACAGTGGAAGAAGCTGTGCAGATTATAAAATCAGGCGGTATGATAATATTAACAGATGATGAGGCACGAGAAAACGAAGGCGAGTTAGTTTTTGCTGCAGAATTTGTTACCCCTGAAAAAATAAACTTTATGGCTAGTTTTGGCAGAGGGCTAATTTGTGTAACTTTGCCTGAAAAAAGATGTGATGAGCTTGATTTAAAACCTATGGCAGAAAATAACTTCTGCAGGTTTGGCACAGCTTTTACAGTTTCAGTGGAAGCAAGGCAGGGGGTAACAACTGGCATATCAGCTTATGACAGGGCAAAAACCATATCAGTTTTAGCAGACCCATTATCAAAAAGCACAGACTTAAACAGACCTGGTCATGTATTTCCTTTAAGGGCTAGAAATGGTGGTGTGCTTGTTCGCCCAGGGCAAACAGAAGGCTCTCTTGATTTAACCCGCCTTGCAGGTGTTAATCAAGCAGGGGTAATATGTGAAATAATGAATGATAATGGCTCTATGGCAAGAATGGATGATTTAGAAAAATTTGCTAAAATTCATTCATTAAAAATATTGACTATTGCAGATTTAATAGAGTATAGAAAATTAAACGATAACTTAATAGAAAAAATATCTCAAGCCATTCTTCCCACAGAATATGGCACATTTAAACTAGAAGGCTACCAAAATAAAGCAGACGGCAAAGAAGCTGTTGCTATTATTAAAGGTGATATAGCAGGGGGCAACCCGCCACTTGTAAGGGTGCATTCCCAGTGCTTAACAGGGGACGGTTTTGCATCTTTAAGGTGCGACTGTGGAAACCAGCTGCATACTGCTATGCAGATGATAGAAGAAGAAGGCAGGGGCATAATCTTATATATGTTTCAAGA
>CAMEOC010000043.1 GCA_945929285.1 uncultured Mucispirillum sp. | reverse complement strand
AACAGTAGACGAAAAAGGACTGCGTAATTATTTAGCAAAACATTTAGCTAACTTCAAACTTCCTCGTATTATTAAAGTGATAGATGAAATACCACTTACTGCCACAGGTAAAGTTTTAAAAAGAGAGTTAAAAGAACTTGTTAGAAACGGCAAACTTTAATGGATAATAACAATTACTATAATATACTCCTTTCTGTTCCCACAGAAGGAGTATATACTTATTGTTATCAAGGGTTAATAGAAATAGGACAACGTGTTGTTGTGCCCTTTGGTAAAAGAACATTAACTGGTATTGTTATAGAAAAAACTACATCACAAGATTTTGAGTGTAAAGAAATACTAATGGTTTATGATGAAAAACCATTGTTTTCTTATACTTATATAAATTTTTTAAAACAAATTTCTTCCTACTATGCCTGCCCTCTTGGGCTTGTGCTGCACGGCTTAATATCTGAAAAATTATTAAATACAGAGCTTTTTGAAACAGAAGATATTCCACCCTGTAACCAGGTTAATATTACTTTAACAGAAAACCAAAAAGAAATAGTTGAAAGTATAAATATAGAAAAATATTCATGTCACTTAATAAAAGGTATTACTGGTAGTGGTAAAACAGAAATATACCAAGAAGTTGCAAAAAAAGTTATGGCTAAAGGCAAGCAGGTTTTATATATTGTGCCAGAAATTTCCCTAACCCCTCAGCTTATAAAAAGAATGGGGCAAAGGCTTGGTATTACTCCATCAGTATTTCACTATAAATTAACAGATAAAGCAAGAAAAAAAAATTTTATAGATTTTGCAACAGGTAAATCTCAATTTATGCTTGGGGCAAGAAGTGCTTTATTTATTCCTGCTAAAAATATTGGGCTCATTATAGTGGATGAAGAACATGAATCATCATATAAACAAGATGAATCCCCTGCTTATAACCTGCGGGATATGGCTGTGCTTTATGGTAATTTATTAAATATTCCTGTTATTTTAGGCAGTGCCACCCCTTCTATTGAATCATTATATAATGCAAGTATAAATAAATATATACTTCATCAATTAAATGACAGGCCAAATAGTGCCACACTGCCGGAAATAAATATTATTGATATAAAACAGCATGAATTAATAGGCTCACTTATTGCAGAACCAATTTACAATGAATTATGCAGTGTAGTAAAAAACGACCAGCAGGCCATACTTTTATTAAACAGGCTAGGCTATGCCACATACCTATACTGCCAGCAGTGCGGACAGGTTGCCACATGCTTAAACTGCTCTGTTGGGCTTATAACTTCTAAATCAAAACAAAAAACATTTTGTAGATACTGTGATACAGAATACCATAAATTAACATGCTCTGCCTGTGGCTCAAGTTTATTTAAAGAATATGGTGCAGGCACTGAAAAAGTGGAAGAATTTCTTGAAAATATGTTTCCAAATAAGGTAATACGCATAGATACCCAAAGCACATCATCCTTTAAAACATTAGATAAAAACTTAAAAAAGTTTGAAAATAAAGAAGCAAATATTTTAATAGGTACGCAGATTATTGCAAAAGGACTGCATTTTCCTAATGTTACTTTTGTAGGTGTATTGGGTATTGATAATATTATTGCACTGCCTGATTTTAGAGCTATGGAAAAAGTATATCAGTTACTGGTGCAGGTTGCAGGTAGAGCCGGCAGAGAACATTTAAGCGGTAAAGTTTTTATACAAACTTCAAACCCAGAAACATTTATTTTTGAGATGATAAATAATCCTGATTTAGAATTTTATAACTGGGAAATAAAAAGAAGAAAAGTAACTGCCTACCCACCTTTTACTAAACTGGCAAGGCTTATTTTTAGCTATATTAATCAAGAAGAATGTTATCTTGTTGCAAAAATAGTTTATAATAACTTAAAAAATATATGCAGTAGTAATGTGAAAATATATTCTATTAAAGATGCTTTTTTATCAAAACTACAAAATAAATATAGGTATGAAATACTTATAAAATCAACAAGCAATAGCGAATTAAATAAAACTTTAATCTATGCCCAGCAGACTTTTAATAAACATAAAAAAGGTGCTATGAGGCTAAAAATAGATAAAGACCCGTATTTTATGATGTAGCTTTTTAATCTACCTGTAATTCATTATATAATATGGCACTTTCTGTTAATATAATTTGAGCTATTTCTGCTTTACTTTGCTTGCCTGTATTTCTGCTTTGCCCGTTTTTAAAAAATAATGTCATTTCATTATTATCGCTGTCAAAACCAATATCTTTTCTTAAACATCGTTTGCTGCAATAATATCTGCATTTTTTTTCATAAGCTTACTTTTTGCATATTCTTCCATATTATCTGTTTCTGCTGCAAAACCTACTAATATTTGGTCTAATCTTTTATTTTGCCCTGCATAAAGTAAAATATCTTTTGTTTTACTAAGCATAAGCTGCATACTTTCATCATTCTTTTTGATTTTACTTTCCTGCTTATGATTTGGTGTATAATCTGCCACAGCTGCAGCCATAATAATAATATCTGCATTATTAAAATGGTTTAAAAAAGCATTATACATATCTTCTGCACTAGTTACATATTCTATATTTTCAAGGTCTGATTTAATATTTACTTCCCCAGAAATTAAAGTTACATTTGCACCCATTTTATATGCTTCTTCTGCTAACGCATAGCCCATTTTACCACTGGATTTATTTGTAATATAGCGAACAGGGTCAATATATTCTTTTCTTGGGCCTGCTGTAATTAAGATGTTTAACCCCTGCAGTATATCATTTTCCACCTGAAGTTCATCATCTTTATTATTTAAAATATTTAACACTTTTTCAGCAATTACAGAAGGCTCTGCCATTTTACCCTCACCTGTTGTCTGGCATGCTAAAAGCCCGCTTTCTGCATTTATTATTTTAACGCCTTTATTTTTTAAAGATTTTATATTTTCCTGTACTGTAATATTATTATACATATTTGTATTCATAGCAGGTGCAATTACAAGCGGGCATGAAAGAGCAAGCACAGTAGATAAAAGCTCATTATCTGCTATACCTGCATTTATTTTGCCTATAATATTAGCAGTAGCTGGTGCTATTATACAAATATCTGCCCAGGAAGCATGTTCTATATGGCTAATAGGTGCAGGTGTATAATCATCTCTTAATACTTCATTTAAAGAAAGTGCTTCAAAAGTAGTATGACCTACAAACTGTTGGGCTTTTTTAGTCATCACCACTTTTACATTATGGCCTTTTTTTATAAACTCTCTTACTAAATATGCTGTTTTATAGCAGGCTATACCACCTGTTACTCCCACTAATATATTGCTCATATAACCTCTTAAAAAAATACCCTTTTACCAAAAAAGTAAAAGGGTTTATATTTATTTACCTAAAACTGATTTTATTAAATCTATTGGTATTGGTATAATTGTAGATTTATTATTATCCTTTGATGTAATTTCAGATAATGTTTGTAAATAACGAAGCTGTAATGTAACAGGGTTTTCACCTATTATACGGGAAGCTTCTGCTAATTTTTCAGCTGCCTGGTATTCACCTTCTGCCAAAATTACTTTTGCTCTTCTTTCCCTTTCAGATTCTGCCTGACGGCTCATGGCTTTTTGCATTTCAACAGGTAAATCAATATGTTTTAACTCAACTGATGAAATTTTAACACCCCAAGAATCTGTTTGTGTATCGATAATTGTTTGCATTTCGTGATTTATTTTTTCTCTGTTAGAAAGTAAATCATCTAATTCAAACTGGCCCACAATACTTCTTAATGTGGTTTGAGCTATCATACTAATGGCATCCCAAACATTTTCCACAACTAATACAGCTTTTTCTGGTGCTACCACCCTAAAGTAAACTACTGCATTTACTTTTACAGAAATATTATCTTTTGTAATAATATCTTGTGATGGAACATCCATAACCATAATTTGAGTATTAACTTTTTTCATGGTTTCAATAAAAGGTATTAATAAAATAATACCAGGCCCTCTTACCCCCTGGTATCTACCAAGCCTTAAAACAACTGCTCTTTCGTATTCAACTAATATCTTAATACTGCTAAACAGCACAAAAAGAATAAATATAACAAATAAACCTAGAATAATCAATGAGTTACTCATATTTCCTCCTAATATGACTTGTGCTTGATTATATAAGATAATTTATATTTTTGCAATAATTTTTACTTTTTTTATTACATAAAAACATTCCTTGCAATATTTAAAAAAATATTATACACTTTTTTGTATTTTATAAATATAAGAGGCTTTTTATGACTAAAAGTATGACAGGGTTTGGAAAATTTACTTTAAATAGTGAAAAATATGATATTAATGTTGAGATAAAGTCTGTTAATAGTAAATATTTTGATATTAATTTTAGGCTTCCAAAGTCTGTTTCTACTTTAGAAATATCTTCAAGAACAAAACTGCAGGAAATATTAATTCGCGGTAAAGTTGATGTTAGAATAGATATAAATATACACACTATTACAAAACACCCTTCGGTACAGCTTGAATTAATTGAAGAATATAGAAAAATTTTCTCATCCATTGCACAAACTGCAGGTATTGAAGATAAACCAAAACTAGACCATTTCTTAAGAATGCCTGATGTGCTTGATTATAAAAATGATGATAGTATTGAAGAAGAACTAGAAAAAGATGCCTTAAGTGCTCTACTTTCCTGTGCTTTAAAAGTTGATGAAATGAGAGTTATTGAAGGTAAATCTTTAGAAGAAGATATTATTAAAAGAATCAATAATTTAAAAAACAATGTAAATATTATAGAAGAAAACAAAGCTGATATATTTGAAATATGGAAAAATAAATTTATAAAACGTATGGAAGATATGGGGGTAGATAGCTCTTATGAAGAAAAAATTATCCAGGAAGCTTCTATTATGGGCGAAAAAGCAGATATTACAGAAGAACTTATCAGGCTAAAATCTCATTTAGAGCAGTTTCAAAATATTATTCAATGCGAATTTCCTGCAGGTAAAAAGCTGGACTTTTTAAGCCAGGAAATACACAGGGAACTAAATACCATTGCTTCTAAAAGCTCAAACAGTAATATTATTAAAACAGTTGTAGATTCTAAAGCAGAAATAGATAGAATTAGAGAACAAATACAGAATATAATATAATATAATATAATATAATACAGCCATATCATATTAATAAAAATTATTTTACAATAATAGTTTTATTTTTATGGTCTAGTGTAATACTATCTGTTTTATAGCCATTATCAAAAGCTTTTTTACAGTATTCGTATGCTTTTTTATTATTTTTTTTCACCCCTGCCCCGTCATAATACATAAGCCCTAAAATATACATAGCTGGGGCAAAATTATATTCTGCTGACTGTTGAAAATAATCAAAAGCCATTAAATAATCTTGAGCCACACCTTCGCCATATAAATACATATAGCCCAGATTATACATGGCATGGGCATGGTTTTTTAGTGCAGCAAGCTCTAAATAATATTTTGCCTTATTATAGTCTTTTTCAATCCCTTCACCGTTTAAGTATTTTGAGCCAAGCCTAAAGGCTGCACCGCTGTTTCCTAAAACAGCTAATTCTTCATCACTTTTCATATTTTCTGAACTAAAAACAATAAGAGGAAACAATGTAATTATTAAAAAGAAAATTAATCTATTCATATAAAACCTTTTTTGGCATATTCTTTGCTAATTATTTTTATAAGACAATTGTAAAATACAAGAGGTGACATTATGAATAAAAATACAATAGCTTTTGCTTCAATATTTGCAATTTTAGCAGCCCTTACAAACTCTACAGTATTAAACCATTTAACATATTTAATTAATGAATTACTGAAAATGTGGTAAAACAAGTATTATACCAACTATTTACCACCATTATTATATGTAAAAGTAAACTTGTGATATTTAATTGATTCTGGCTCTGCTTTATCATCATTAATGTAAATAAATCCAAGTTTTACATAACCAGAACTTCCTTCTGTTGCAGTATTTTTCATTAAAATAGAAAGTTTACAGCTTACTACCCCATTGGTTTCTACACAATCATCACTTTTAAACTTAGGAACATTTTCAAAGTTGCTATTGGCATAATCTGATTTAGCTTCATCAATGCCAATTAGCTCCAGAATGTTTGTATCTATTTCTAGTGTATAGTCTTTTGACTTATTAATATCTTCTGAAGTAAATACTAGGCTATTGGCAGGTTTTACCGTTAAACCCAATGTATTTTCTTCATCATTATAATCATATACAGTAGTATTACTATCTGCACAGGTGTATATAAAAAAAGGAACAAGCACGGATATAAAGAAGTACTTTAACATCTAAACCTCTTATAAAAAAACAGGGGAAAATAATTTCCCCTATTTATTTAATAACAAATGTATTATCTGTTAAATATTCTGAAACTATAATATGGTCGTTTGCAGCAGATAATTCGTATAACTTTTTCTCAGATGCGGCAATAGTGCTATCTTGAGAAACAAGCCTAACAAGCTCGTTTGATATAATATCAAATATATCATCAGCAGATGAATACATTACATCTTTAAGCTGCCAAATGCCGTCAAAATCTGCCACTTTATCTATACCAATATTTTCTAATACTTTATTAAATAAAGTGTTTTTCTTTTCAAGATAACCAGCTGGTGCGTTTTTGCAATTATCAAGCTTTACTATAATGTAAAAATTGTGTGTTTCATGAACAAACATATTAATCCCCTAACAATAAAATAATAGTTACGATAATACATTTTAAAAATTTTTGCAATGGTTATTTCATTTTTTTAGTTTTTTATTTCATTGCCTAAAAATTCTATCCATTCCTGTTTATTAAAAATTGGGGCTGTTATGAAAATATCTTTATCTCCCCTGCCACTCATATTTACTATTACAGCTTTATCTTTTGGTAAAGTTGGTGCAACCTTTAATACTTCTGCTGCAGCATGGGATGATTCAAGGGCAAATAATATACCTTCAGATTTTGCCACATGTGCAAGGGCTTTTATAACTTCTTCATCTCTTGCTGAAATCATTGTAAGCCTGCCTGTTTCTTGTAAATATGCAAGTTCTGGCCCTACTCCTGGGTAATCTAACCCTGCAGAAATTGAATGTGTTGGCTCAATATTGCCATCTTTATCTAATAAAAACTTACTTTTAAAACCATGGTGCACACCAGTTACTGCCCCAGAATTTGGTGCTAACCTTTTTGCATGGTCGCCTATTTTATCACTTATGCCGCCGCCTTCAACACCTATTAATTTTACATTTTCTTCATCTAAAAAGCCTGAAAAAATACCCATAGCATTAGAGCCGCCACCAACAGCAGCTATTACTGCTGCCACATCTAAATTAGCTTCTTTTGCCTGCATATTTGCTTCTTTACCAATAATAGACTGAAACTCTCTAACAATAGCAGGAAATGGTGCAGGGCCTACTGCTGAGCCTAAAAGGTAGTGGG
>CAMEOC010000042.1 GCA_945929285.1 uncultured Mucispirillum sp. | reverse complement strand
CTCTTGAAAAAGAGTTACGTGCAAAATTCGGTGGTAAATTAAATTTAGAAGTTGCTAAATTTATAGGTTCAACAGTAGGTAAACGTGCTAAAGAAAAAGGCATAAACACTGTTGTATTTGATAGAGGCGGCTATATCTATCACGGTAGAATAAAAGCATTAGCAGACGGTGCTCGTGAAGCCGGTCTTGAGTTCTAGTAAGGGGGTCTGATTTGAGAACAGAAGAAAAACAATTATCTGATAAAGTTGTTCACATTGGCAGAGTTACAAAAGTTGTTAAAGGTGGACGCATATTCAAATTTACAGCCCTTGTAGTTGTTGGGGACCATAACGGTAATGTTGGTATTGGTCACGGTAAAGCAAGAGAAGTTCCTGATGCAATCCGTAAAGCTATGGAAAATGCTAAGAAAAATATGGTATCTATACCTGTTGCAAAAGGCACTATTCCACATGCTATGATAGGTAAATTTGGTGCAAGTGAAATCGTTATGAAACCAGCTGCTTCTGGTACTGGTATTATTGCCGGTGGTGCAGTTCGTTCATTATTTGAGCTTGCAGGTATTCACAATATATTATGTAAATCTGTTAGAAGCAGAAACCCATATAACTCTTTATATGCTGCTATGAACGGGTTTAAAAATATGAGAACTATTGACCAGGTAGCATCTGCTCGTGGCATAGAAATCTCAGACCTTGTTAAAAATAACAAATAATTATAGGGGCTTTTATGCCCCTTTTTACATTAACTTTTAATAGTTAATATATTAATGGTGTTTTGCGTATAGATAAAAGCGAGTAAATCACCAATTTAGGAGAAAAAAATGCAACTTAATCAATTAAGACCAGGTCGCGGCGCTAATAAAGACCGTAAAAGAAGAGGTAGAGGTACTGGTAGTGGTCAAGGTACTACTGGTGGCCGTGGTAATAAAGGTCAAAACGCTAGGAAAAGCGGTCAGGTAAGGCAAGGTTTTGAAGGCGGTCAAATGCCTTTAATCCGTCGTATCCCTAAAAGAGGCTTTAACAACGCACAATTTGCTACAGTTTATGAAATCGTAAATTTAGCAGAAATTGAAGAGCGTTTTGAAGCAGGGGAAACAGTTAATGCTGAAAGCTTAAAATTCAGAGGCTTAGTTCACTGTAACGAAGACGGCATCAAAATTTTAGGTGATGGCGAATTAACTAAAAAATTAACTTTTGAAGTTGATAAAGTTTCTAAATCAGCAGAAGAAAAAATCACTAAAGCTGGTGGCGATATTAAATTAATTGAAAAAGTTAAATATGTTGCTAAAAAAGACAAATAAGTCTTCCAATATAAGCCATCTTTTATAAGGTGGCTTTTTTCTTATCCATTATCTTTTATTTAAATATTAATTACAAATATGTAGAAATTGTGTAGGTATTTTTATCTTTACCATTAAATGACATACTCAAAGGGTATAAGACACAGAAGGATGTAAATTCTTATAAAATACATTTGAGGTGATGATATGTGCATTCATTATATGTATTATGGAAATGAATATGGCTACTTGTCAAATTTATTTGATAACGTGGTATATTTTGGTATCAATAATATGTTAAAATATGAAAATATCAACAAAAACGAAATACATTTATGCATATTTAACAGGTATCTGGCAAAAATAGATATTTTTAAATATATTCTTGATTTGGATATTGTTAAAAAGCCCTGTAGTAAGTGGAATAATTTTATTCCTTTACAAAATAATGGATTTATTATATAAAAAGGTAAATATTGTATATTGTTTTGTATTTAATATTTATTGGCAAAGGGGGATATAATATGTTAATAACATTAAATCAATTTAGTTTTGCTCGGGGGGACACAGTTTTAATATTCTAACTATCTTCTTATTGTTTCTTTTTTATGTGGTAAAATCTATTTTTAAATATTTCAACTCATCTTTATACTTTTGTAATTCAACATAATATTGTTTATTTATATGACTAAACGATTGAAATAATTGTTCAATGAATTTTTGTAATAATTTAAATCTTAATTATTGCGAATATATCTTAAAAATTTATTAAAATTAATATATTAAGGAGGATAGATAATGTATTATAAAAAACTAATATCAGGTTTTTTTGTGATAGTGATAAATGGTATTTATTTAAAGATACTTGGATAGCAAATAGTTTTCTAAAAAGAAAAAGAGAAAGAGAAAGAAACTTTTCAATATATCTTCGTGCAGAACACGCAAAAGATAAAGTAATTGAGAAAGCATTATCTGAATGGCTTCTTCTTAAAAATATTAGACGTTGTATTTTGTTTAGATTATTACCTACTACATTTATATGTAAGATTATTGTAGGAATATTTGGATATGACACACAATATTTTAAATATATATTTTATTCGTTATTTACTGTATGGGTTGCTAATTTTGTTGTAGGTTTTATAGCTACTATTAAAACTCATTTTTTGATTGTTAGAAAAGGAAAAGAGTATAAGAAACTTTTTGATGAAAAACAGAAAAAAGAAGCAGAAGAAGCAGAAGCAAGGAGAAAAAGAATAGAAGAAGCAAGAATAACATGTCAATATTGTGGAACAAAACATTTTAAAGAGAAAAATATTCAATATGAATTTATTCGTTCTTATGATTATACGGACATAATAAAAGATTATAATGATAGAATAACAGATAGAATTCCATATTTTATTGAAGAATATGTAATTACAGTTAAAAGGCAATGTTGTGGCACTGAATATAAAAAGGACGGAAGATTGAAAATAAATAAACGCGATGGATACAAATATTGGAATTACTAGGAGTGAATTACTATGAATTTAGAAGATAAAAAGGAATATGAAAGACTAAAAATATTAACTTTAAGTATACTATTAGTTTTATTGTAATGAAAATTTTAATGATTGTTTCATTTTTTGTGATTGTTGGTAATTATTATAATGACACTGTTTGTCGTTTTTATATGAAATATTATATATGATATATTTTATAAAATAGGAGTATATCTGATGAACTTAGAGAATAAAGTTGTATATGAAAATTTAAGAAAACTTGAAAAACAAAATAATGGTAAAGGTTGCTTATTATTATTCATAATGGCAGCAATAATTATATTTGGATTATATGAAATAATCAATCATAATAATGAAGTTAAAACTTATAATACAAAGAGTATTGTAGATAACAGTTCAAATATAGAAAATAATAATTACAATAATTCAGATAATACTACGAATGATGAGCATACCAACAGATTAATTACTATTTTAATTATAGTTAATACTCCTATGTTTTTCTTTATGGTATATTATTTTTTAAAGGCACATAAATATGGTAAGGAAGCAGATAAATATTGTCCATACTGTTATACAAAAGATTTTAAAACTACAACATTAAATACTAAAAAAATTAGGTCATATGTTAAAAAAGAGAAACATAAAGATTCAAATGGTAATGAGAAAATTAAAAGAATTTTATGTGAAGATTGGGAAGGTCAGTATAGAAATGAGTGTTGTGGAAAAGTCTATAACAGAACATGGCAGGAAAAGATAAATTTAGATGATTAGAAAAAATATTTTATATATCTGAACTCTGAAACAGAATTATAATATTATAACAATATGGGGAAAGCATATGCCAATAATTAGAACTGAAATAAGTAATTTAGAGAATATTTTTAAAATTGATAGTTTACAAATACCGCATTATCAGCGTCCATATGTGTGGAGTAAAAAATCAGTAATAAAACTTTATTCAGATATATTACAGGCATATCATAATAAGGATATTGAAGAATATAGGCTAGGAACTATAATATTACATAAAGATGACAATAATGATAAATATTATTTAGTAGATGGTCAACAAAGATTAATAACATTATCGTTATTAATATATACTCTTAGTAATAAAGAATTAGAAGTTAATCTATTAAAGCAGGAAGTTAATACATTATCTAATAAAGCAATACTTGAAAACTATAATTATATAGAAGAAGTTGTAAATGATATAGATTATAAAGATAATCTTTTATATTTCATATTAAACAACTGTACATTAGGAGTTATTATTACTAATAAGCAAGAAGAAGCATTTCAATTTTTTGACTCGCAAAATTCAAGAGGTAAAACACTTGAACCACATGATATTTTAAAAGCATACCATTTAAGAGAAATGAATCAAAATAATGAAAGTAATGATACTATTCTATATTGTGTTAATAAGTGGGAGAATATTGAAGCAAATAAATTAGCAGCACTTTTTGCAGATTATTTATTTCCAATAAAATTGTGGAGTAAAGAAAATAATAAAAGAAATTTTACTACAGATGAATTACATATTTATGAAGGTAGTTCATTAGGAAATAAATACAATTATCAGTTATATAGAATGAATAATATAAATAATGACCAAGATATTGTTTTTCAAATAAATGAAGAAATATTTTCTGGTAAATATTTCTTCTATTATATATTTCATTATCACGAACTACTTAATAAAATAAGAACTATAGTAAAAGAAAGAAATGACATAATAATACTTAATAATCAAAAATATATAAATACAATGTTTCATTGTGCCTTAATAATGTATGTAGACAGGTTTAATTTAGATGAGCTTAAAACAGGAATTAAGGAAATATATAAATGGAGCTATGGTCTAAGATTGAGTAAAAGACGAGTAGATAGACAGGTAGTAGATAAATATGTAACTGGTGGTTATGATAAATTGGGTTGTGGAGCATTATTAAAGATGATAAATGAAATGTATGACCCAGAAGAAATATTAAAGATTGAAACTAAAATAGATTATGAAAAACATAAAAAATTTCAAGATATAAGAAGATTATTAGATACAAATAGTTTGGAGCAGGCACATGAGCAAAATTGAAAGTATAAAAATTAACGATATATTTTGTACAAATGAATATAAATTTCGCATACCTATTTATCAAAGAAATTATGCATGGACAGAAGATGAAATATATACTTTAATAGATGATATAATATTAAGGAATGATAGAGTATTTGATATAATATTAAGGAATGATAGAGTATTAGAAGCTGATGAAAATGTGTATTATTTGGGTACTATTGTATCATATAAAAAAGAAGATGGCATTTATGATGTAATAGATGGTCAGCAAAGATTAACTACACTCTATCTTATATTTCTCTATCTTGAAAATTATAGTAAACAAAATAATATATTAGAAAATGATAAACTTATACAAAATGAATTAAATTTTGAAGCTAGAAAACGGTATATTGATACATTAAAGAGCATTAAAAATAATGAACAAATAGCAGAAGATAAAATTGCTGCTGAATTAATAGAAGGCTATAATTTAATAAAAAAATATTTTGAGAATATTAGTAAAAATAAGGAAAAAATTAATATATTTATTGATAAAATAAAAACAACTGAAATTGTTATTATAACTGTACCAAAAAATACGGACTTAAATAACTATTTTAAAATCATGAATACAAGAGGTGAGCAGTTAGAACTTCATCATATTGCTAAAGCAAGTTTTATGGATAAAGTCGGTAATGATAATGACAGAAAAATTATAGCTAAAATATGGGATGCTTGTTCAAACATGGACAATCATGTCCAAAGAAATTTTGAAAAAAAATTTAGAAGTATTTTATTTTCCGAAGATTTATTAAGTTTTGCAAATAATATAGAAAAAAATCCTAAGGATATAAATAAAACATGGGATATTTTAGCAAAGAATATAGAAGTTACATCAGATGATAATAAAGGGAAAAATACTAATACTATAGAAAATATAATTACACAAAAAGATATTATAGAAAACACCGAAAGTAATAAGGGAGATAATTCAAATAGTTATAATTCTATTTTATCATTTCCTTATTTTCTTTTATATGTAAATGCGACTTTACTTCAAGATGATGAAAATATAGATAAATTATATGATGATAAAAATTTATTAGAAAATCTTAAAAGTCACTTAAATAGTCCAGAAAGCATAAAGAAATTTATCTATCACATGCTTCAATGTAGATTTATATTTGACAAATATATAGTAAAAAAAGAGAGTCTAGATTATACAGATAACACTGAACTAGTACTTATGCAATATAAATTATATGAAAATGGTGGAGGATATGTTAATACTTTTAGTGATAGTGGGGCTATAATAGAAGATAATATTGAAAAAAAATATACACTTGATAATTTAATCAAATTACAATCAACTTTAAGATATACTTATATATCCCAAAGAAATATGAAGTGGATAACGAAGGTCTTAAAATACATTATTAATAAAGAAAATGAATTAATTACTCTTGAAGAAATAACAGATTTACTAGAGAGATATTGTGTTGAAAAAATAAAAAATATAGATTATAATAAGTTAAGTTATGGTAATGTAGAAAGAATAGTTTTTACATACTTAGATTATGTTTTATATAGAGATAATTTTAAAGATATAAAAACTAAATTGAAAGACTGGGTAGTTAAATCAAGAAATTCAATTGAACATTTTTATCCTCAAAATCCTGAAAATAATGAGAAATGGGATGATTATTCTTTAAATTGTTTTGGTAACTTAGCACTTATTACTCCATCAGCAAATTCAAAATTTTCAAATTTAGACCCAAAAGCAAAAATAGTTAATATTAAAAATATTGAACAAAGCTTAAAATTAAAAATAATGGCGTCATATATTGATAATGAAGAAAACTGGACACCAGATATGGCAAGAGAACATGAAAAAGAGATGGTTACAATACTACAAAATGAGATAAATAGGGTTTTATCAAAAGAAGAAGTATAAAAAAATGTTTATTATACATAGTATTACAGGCTCATATATTTCATATAATAGAATTTTTAGTATATGAGCCAATTTTTTTTGCAAAAACTAATAATTTTGTTTGCAAAATTTTTTTATATATGGTATCAATTTTTTTTATAGTGTATTTTAATAAATAAAGGCGGAAAGAATGTTTAAGAAAATTGAAGAAATATTTTCTATTCCAGAATTACGTAAGCGTATATTTATGACGCTTTTTTTACTTGCAATATTTCGCATAGGTGCTCACATACCTACTCCAGGGGTTGACGGGCAGGCTTTATCTCAGTTTTTTCAAAATGCAGAAAACAACATACTTGGTTTTCTTGATATGTTTACAGGTGGTGCTTTAGCAAAATTAACAGTATTTGCTATGGGTGTTATGCCTTACATTTCTGCATCTATTATTATGGAGCTTTTAGCAGTAGTTATACCATCACTGGCTGAGCTTAAAAAAAGAGGCAGTGAAGGCAGGGCAACTATTACAAAATATACAAGGTATTTAACTGTTGTTGTAGCAGCTATACAAGGCCTTGCTATTTCCATTGGTATAGAAAATATGGAAATAAATGGTGCAAAAATAGTATTTATTGACGGCTGGCAGTTTAGGTTTATTGCTACACTTACTCTTACAACAGGTACAATGTTTTTAGTATGGCTTGGGGAAAAAATCACATCTTACGGTGTTGGTAATGGTATGTCATTAATCATTATGGCAGGTATTATATCAGCTTTCCCTAGTGCAGTTTCTAATACATACAACTTAATACAGTCTGGCACAGTTCAAATTATACCATTAATAATAGCTATTGCTATTATGGCTTTTGCTTTTGTTGCAATTGTGTTTATGGAAACTTCTCAACGCAGGCTTCCTATTCAGTATGTAA
>CAMEOC010000041.1 GCA_945929285.1 uncultured Mucispirillum sp. | reverse complement strand
TTTTAAACCAAAAAATTTTGAATCCATAGATGTAAGGAATGGAGCATGGCTCATTGCTGCAATTGCAGACATTTTATTTAAAAAAGTCATATCAGGGCTTGCATAAGTTAGGCTGTAATCTCCAATGATTGCACCAACTGGTTCACCACCAAATTGACCATATTCTGATGAATATATATGCTTATATAAAGTAGTCTGAGTTATATCAGGGTTTAATTCAAAATCTTCCAATGCTTCTTCTTTTGTAACATCTAAAAGGTCAATTTTAATATTCTCATTAAAATCAGTTCTTTCTACAAGCGTATATAAACCACGCCATGTTGCTTCTAGTTTTTGAAATTGTTCATTATGTAATATTTCGTCCATCTGTTCTGATATTACATCATCAATATGAGCAATCATTTCATCAAGAGCAAATTTATTTACCTTTTCTTCAGCATTATCACTTTGGACTATTTGTGTGATAAATTCTGCCACGCCTTGTTTTGCGACAAGATAGCTTTCATCATTTACGGAAAATTTACTTTTTCCCATAATTTCTTCAATTAATGGGGTTTCATTTATAGTTTCAAGTTTATTATTTGCCATACATACACTCCACTACTCTTGCTCACTTTCTTTACTTTTCGCTATTTCTATCATGAGTTGTTCTTTCTTTTCAGCATCACTTAGTATTGAAAGAAGTTTTTTTCTAAACTCTGGTACATTACCCATAGGGCCTTTTAATGCTGTAAGTGCTTCCCTTAAAGCCATAAGTTTTTGTAATTCTGGAACCTGCTTAACAATATTATCTGGAGAAAAATCTGCCATACTTTTTATATTTAAATGAATATTCATTTCGTCTACATCAGAACTTATGGTATTTTTTACAGTAAAATCTGTTGTGATACCCATTTGTTCCATTACCTTGTTGAAATTAACCTTATTAATTGAAACTGGTTCTCTTTCCTCAAGTGGTGTACTGTTTGTTTCCCCTGTAAAGCTTGACATTACCATTAGTTTTAAAGGTAATTCGACATCAGCATTTGCACCGTTAGTCTTTGCTTTATAAGAAATATTAATGCGCTCTTTTGGAGCATTTGAACCATCTGACATATTATGCCTCCCAGTTATTATTTTGTTGCAATATATACTATACCCAATTTATACTAAAAAAGACCTTTTTTCAATTGAAAAAATAACTAATTTGCTATATAGTAAATTATATTTAAATTAATTATTAAAAATATGTTTAATTTTGGTAGTAAATTATGTTTGCAGATAAAATACAAGATATGCAGGATGATGAACAGTATGTAGAAATTTTACATGAGTTAAGTAAATATAAAACTTTATCTCATAGTGAAATAGATTGGACTAAAGTGTATACAGATAGTCTTGATTTACTTACAAAATCACTTGATACAAGAATTTTTAGAGGGTTCATATTAAGTGCGATGTCAATAAATACAAGTGATGTATTTAAAAAATTAAATGAAGTATTATCTCACTATGAATCTGTATGGTATAAAGTATATAGTTCTTATTCTGAAAATAGTAGCAAGAAAGCAAAAATACAATATAAATTTTTTACTGACCCTATTAATGAACTTATTGAGAGTAATAATTCATATAAAATCAATATTCCAGTTGAAATTATAGAGAATATTAATGATATACTTATTAAGTTTAATGAAAAATTAAATACCAATTTTCGTAGTATGAGTATTCCTGTAAATAGGGATAATAGTAAGAAAATTGAGAGTAAAAATAGTATACCAAACAGTGCCGTTAAGTCCATTGATAGTATGGATAACAGAGAATACAGGGAGTATTTTTTTTCATTGGCTCGGAACTTATTGGAAAAAAATATATTAAATTTTACAGCTTATTCTCTTTTTTGGGAAGGTGTATGGGGCAGGGTTGTTTCAGAAGTACCACATAAAAATAATATTACAGAATTAAGATATCCAGAAAATAATACGATTAATTTAATACAAAGTATTACAGAGTATAACAGTGAAAGTATTATTCGTGCAATATCTAACCTTTTATTAAACCCATTTTGGTTTGAAGGGTATAAATTATTTATAGATGGTGCAATTAATGCAAACCAATTGCTTATAGCAAATTATGTAAAAATGTTAACTCGTATACAATTAAATAAGTTTGGCTGGATTAGTAAACTGTGTTTTTCTAATAATGAAGCATTTTGTTCTAAAGAGCTTTATGATTTTTTGTGATATTAAAATTCAGCATGAAGATACATCTATAGAAACAAATAAAACACAGAAGCATTTAAAAGATAATATAGATAAAAAATCGTTAAAGGCACGGTTAAATGTAATTAATAATGAAGTTGATGATAGCATTAAGTCAAGGATTAACTGCTTAATTAATCTAGCTGAGGCTATGGATGCAAATGGTCTTGTGAATAATGCTCATATAATATATATCGAAGTTTTGCATCTAATGGAAAATACATTATTAAAAGATTACTTAATAGAAGAATATACAAATATAAAAAAACATCAATATATAAGTAAATAAGGGATTTATATGGGAGCGATTACTGGGGTTATTAAGAAAATTGGAAAATTTTTAGTGTCTAAGCCGTTTCTTATTGGGCTTGCAGTATTATTATTAATTTTATTATGTATATTATTTTGGATATATTCACCATTGGTTGCATTTAATGATATACATATATTTGGTAATTCATTTTTAAGAGCATTCATTATATTTATTGTATGGTTAAGTATAGTGCTTATATTTGCATTTAAAAAATTTAAAGATATTCTAAATGTTTTTAAAAATGAAAACAGAATGAAAATAAAAGATATTAAGCATGAAGCAAAAGGCCACACAAAAAAAATAAAAAGAAATTTCCTTCTTTCTTTAAAAGAAGCTCGTCAGGTATGGAAGAATAATCTTAAATTCCGTCATATTCCCTTGGTTATGGTGGTTGGTAATGAGGGTGCAGGTAAAAGTTCTTTCATAAACTACTCTGAAATAGAATTTCCTGTTACTGATATGTTAGGAAGTTTTCAAAAACACCATAAGTCTACTAGAAATTTTAATTTATATGTTTCAAAAGATGGAGCAATTGTTGATACAGAAGGAAATTTCTTTTCATTGGAAAAATTATTTGCCCCAGAACATACCGACGAAATGCCAGAAGATGATATTGATAAACATAAGGTATTTATAACTAAGAAAATAGTTTGGAAAGCATTTTTAAAAATGCTTAATAAATTTAAATTTTATAAAAAATTAAATGGAATTGTTTTGGTAATTGACTTACCAAGATTGATATTTGGAAGTGAAGAAGAATTAAAATTTTCAATTGCATATATGGTGCAAAGAGTTAGTGAATGTGAAAATTATTTAAACTTGCAGCTTCCAATTTATATAGTATTTAATAAAATAGACTTACTTGAGGGTATGCCATCTTTTTTAAAAGTATATAGTGATAAAATTTCAAAAAAAGCATTAGGGCTCACTTTTGGTAAAAATCAAAATATTTCAGAAGATTATTTGATATCAAAGTTTTCAGAGATGATTAATTCATTTAAATTTGCATTAATGAATAAAAATTATCAAACTGCAAGTGTTGAAGATAAAAGAAAAGCATATTTATACCTAGCTCAATTAGAAACATTATGTTATGCGATTAGTGGCATAGTTAGTAAGCTTATATATGAAAATGGTAATAAAAATAAATCTTTTGTAAGGGGTATATACTTTACCAGTGCATACCAGGAAAATATACCTATAAATATTTTATTTGATAAAATCTCAAATGAATACAGTTTTGATGCCCCGGTTGTTCAATATCATAAGAAAACTGTAAAAAATAGTTATTTTGTATATTCTTTAATAAAAGATATAATATTTAAGGATAGGGGTTTAGGTGTTCCAATATTTGGTAGTAATTGGAAAAAAGCATCATTGATTATAGCTTGTATTGTTGTTTTTTCTATTACTTACAGTATATCAAGTTACTATGTGGAAACAAGAAAATCAGAGATAGAAAGACTTGAAAATAGTTTAAATGATATCAAGATTATAATTGATGAAATGGATAAAAATTATAATACAGCAGATATTGCAGAAAAATCTATGTATATAGACAGGCTCCGTAATATGCTGGTAGAATATCCACAACTTTTTGGCAATGAATCTATATTTGATGGTTTATCATTAGATATTACTTATAGAGGATTAAAGCCCGCAAAAAAAATCTATATAGATAAAATTGAAGATATTCTATCGCTGACACTGGTTAAGGAAATGGAGGATAATTTATTAACCGAACAACATACAGACAAACTAGTGCGAGCCTTATATATGTATAAGGCATTATTTGAGAGAGAATACCTTGATAAATCACTGCTTAAATTATGGGTGAAAGATAATTATGACTTGTATAAGGATTTTAATATATCAGAAAAAACATTATATACCTATATTGATGATTTGCCATTTGACTCATCATTTCCAAATATAAAGATAAATGATGTGGTACTAAATGAGGCTGTAAAAAAACTGAATAATGCAACAAGGTCAGAACGTCTTTATGCATTATTATCTTTTAGAGCAAATAGTATAGATGGAGAAGGTTTTTATAGTATAAAAGAAGATGCTGGTGGTTCCGGTTTTGATGATGTTTTTGATGTTAGTAGTAATTTTTATCTTATACCAAAAACTTTTACACTCAAAGGTGTAGAAAAGTTATTCTCTAATATTACTACATATATAGAGGACTTAGATAAAATAGACAGGTGGGCACTAAATATAAGTGATGGGGAAATAGAGGAACAGGATAATATTGCTCTTTCAGTTGGTATTATTAATCTGTATTTACAGGAATATCAACAGAAATGGCAGGATGTAGTTGAAAATTTAAAACCAACGAGATTTAGCGGCAATGATAACGGATTAAGTATTCTTACTATTTTATCTAAACCATCAAACCCTGTAAGAAGTGTAATAGAAATAGTAAGCAGTAATACCAACTTAATTAATAGTTCACTTTTAAAACATGCTTCAAATTTAGGGCTTCCAACCTCTAAAATTAGAAGTAATTTTAGTATATTAAGTGATGCATTTATGCCATACCATATAATAGCAAACCAAGATTCATTTTTTAATCAAGGACTTGATGCTGTTAGTGAAAAAACTGGTGTGCAGGCAAATAATAAACAAGTTAAAATAATGGATCAAATTAGTGCAGATATGCAAAATGTATATAAGAAGATAGTAGATTATATATCAGGTAATGAACCATCAAAGGATAAAATTATTTATGCATTAAAACCTGTAAAAGTTGCAGATGATCCATTTTTTATAATAAATAAAGATTCTGATGACTTACCAGTAGAAATAAGTAACTACTATAAAATAGTAGCGTCTGATGCCTGGAGTTTGATAGAATATCATGCAGGTATAGAGCTTAATAAAGCATGGCAGGCTGAAATGTATGCTCAGTTCATGAATCAGATAGCCTCATATTATCCGATAAATACAAAGGCTAATGAGTATTTGAAGTTTGATTCTTTTAGAAATTTTTTTGGTAAACAGGGTGTGTGGAATAAGTTTTTTACACAGTATCTTGATTTAATATTAGTAAAAAGATGGGATGTTTATGATATCAATCCGACATATTCATCAAAGATAAATTTTTCTAGTGACTTTTTATCTACAGTATATAAGCTTGAAATGATAACTAATGGTATATTAGATTCAAACGATAATCTTGATGTTGAATTTACAATCACTACTGTAGCATTATCAGGTGACTATGGAAGTATTGAACTATCTTATGATAATAATGTAATGGTATTTGATCAAACATTTCCAAGCAGCTTAAAAATTGTGGGTGGAAACTTTAAAGAAGATACAAAACTTAAACTTGTAGTAAAAGATTACAATGGTGTAGTTAAAGAAACTCGTGAATATACTGGTGAATGGGCATGGCTTCAATTTATACAAAGTGGTAGAAATATTGGTAATGGCGTATACCGCTTAACATTTAAAGGTAATGATAAACTATATTTTGATTGGAAAGTTGATAGTGGTAATATATCATTATATAGAGTGTTAAATTCACTACCAAATTTAACTATCCCACAAAATATTTTAAAACGGTAGGTTTTTATGAGTAGTATACATATAAAAATAACAGATGGAATTAAATTAAAAACAGGTTCTAAACAAATGACTTTTAATGAAAGTGGTGGTTATATTGGAAGTGCTACCGACTGCCAGTGGGTTGTTCAAGATGTTTTTAATAAGATTAACGATAAACATGTTCATATAAAATCAAATGGTGATAATTTTTGTTTAATGCCATGTAAAGGTAGTCAAGTTTATATGAATGGCGACCATAGTCCAATAATTACAAATTATTATATAATTTTATCGATTGGTGATATATTTAAAATTGGAGATATAGAGTTTACAATTATACCAGAAAGTGATCTTGATGATTTAGCAGATGGAATTACAGATAATTCTATGGAAGATATTAAAGATTTTGATAAACTGGATAATTATGTAGTTATACCAGATGGGCAATTAAATGGGCACAATGTTGAAGATGATGTAAATATTGATGATTTAATAAATGATGAAAGAGATATACTTGGTATAGAAGAAAATAGTATTGAGCAGGTAGTTGATAACTGTGAACATAATATTTTACAGAATAAACTTATTTCTAAACAAATATTAAGAGATTTCGTTATTAATGAATGTGATATTATACTTAATAGTGGAATTAAAAAACAAACATCCCTATTAGATATATTAAGTAGTGAAAAAAGTAATATATCTACTAAAGATTTGGCATATATAGTTGCAAATTATAATCTTATTAATAATACAAAAGTTATTAATTTACTTGTTATATCAATGTTATTCAAAGAATTAGATAGTCCTTTTTTTAATGAATTAGAAGATGATGGATATGAAAAAATTATATCTACACTTATTAGAAGTGCAACTACAGACCAAAGTAGTATAGAAAGATTGGTTCTACATGCTGTCAAAAAATATATAGGTGAAAAAAATGAAAGTAATTAAGATTATAATATTAGTTGGTTGCATGTTTATATATGCCTGTTCATCTACTGCAGTTATTACAGTTATTAATGATAAAAATTCAAACCCGAATTATCATGGAGATAATGTTCCTGTAACTTTAAAGCTTTATAAATTAAATGGAGTAGAACGTTTTAAGGAAGCATCTGTTTTAGATTTAAATACAAGGGAAGATACAGTTTTAGGAAAAGATAAGATTGATGTTAGTCGTATGCAGATAGCTCCCAATGATACAAAAATAATGGCAACCATTAAAAAGAAAGATATCGGATATATTGGGATCCTTGTAATGTATGCTGATATGAATAATAAAAAAATTAAATCTGCTATTAGAAGTAAAAATATTTCTGGAGATAATCTAACATTTACAATATCTAGTAAAGGTATATATATTACAGGTAAAAAGAAAGGAAATATAAAAAAGGAGCTTATAAATGTCAAATAGTCTAAAAGTAGCTTGGATAAATGGAATGAATATAGACAGAGTCCATTTTGAACAACAGGAAAGGTATATAGAAAGAAATATCAACCAGAAAACTATAGATGTTTTTGAAAATTTGTATGGTATATTTGATATAGAGTTTCAGTCAGAAATGCTTACTCAAGGTAAAATTGGTATAAATAGAGTATCTGGTATTAGTCCTGATGGAACTATATTTAAGGCACCTGATG
>CAMEOC010000040.1 GCA_945929285.1 uncultured Mucispirillum sp. | reverse complement strand
AATATAGCCGTGGTGGTCTGCCCCCCATATATCTATTAAATATTTATAGCCCCTGTCATACTTATTTTGGTGGTATGCTATATCTGGGGTAAAGTATGTATATTCCCCTGTGGATTTTCTTAAAACCCTGTCTTTATCATCGCCCATATCTGTAGTTCTAAGCCATAAAGCACCATCTTGTTCAAACACTTTGCCAGATTTTTCCAGCTCTTTTAATGTGCTTTCTATCATATTGTTCTTATATAAACTTTTTTCACTAAAATAGTTATGGAAGCTTACCCTAAACTCTTTTAAATCATCATCTATATCTTTTTGTATGGTTTTTACAGCTAAATCTAAACAAATCTCTAAAGCCTGCTTTTTATCCATTTCTAAAATATTTTCATGGGTTTTTAAAAGCTCTTTTGCAATATCTATAATATAATCCCCATGATATCCAGCTTCAGGAAATGGTACTTCTGCCCCTTTACCTAATATTTCTGCTGCCCTTGCATATACACTTAATGCAAGATTATTCATTTGGTTGCCGGCATCATTTACATAATATTCCCTTAATACTTCATAGCCAGACATTTCTAAAAGCCTGGCAACAGAATCTCCATAAGCCGCCCCTCTGCCGTGGCCTATATGAAGAGGCCCTGTTGGGTTTGCACTAACAAACTCCACCATAGCTTTTTTACCGCCGCCTATATTATTATGGAAATATTTTTCGTTATTTATTATATCCATAACTGTCTGGCTGTACCATAAAGGCGATATTTTAATATTTATAAACCCAGGCCCTGCTATTTCACACTGCAGGCTGTTATCCATTTTTTTCTGTAATTTTTCAATAATTTCTTCTGCTATTGCTTTTGGGTTTTTCTTTAAATAACGCACAAGCTGCATAGCTGCATTACAAGCAAAATCACCATGTTCTTCTTTTTCAGGTATTACTATGCTAAATGCTACTTCTTCTGCTACCCCTGCATTATCTTTCATCTCTTTTATTATTTCTTCAAGTGCTTGAGTTAGTTTCTCTTTCAATTATATGCTCCTAATTATTCTTTTATATTATTATTTTATATTATTTATTTTTATTATTTTAGGTATTCTTCCACGTCTATGCCCATATCTCTATATTCATTTAATTTATTTCTTAATGTTCTAACAGTTATACCTAATATTTCTGCTGCTTTTGTTCTATTGCCAGCAACATCCTGCAGAGTTTTAAGTATAAGCTCCTGCTCCACATCTGCAATAGTTCTACCTACTGAGCTGTTTACATTTTCTTCTGCCTGTTCCGGTGCTGCTTTTCTTACTTCCTCTTTTACTTCCACCTGTTTCTCAGGTTTTGATTTAAAGCCTGCAATGGTAATACCATGAAGAAATAAATCTTTTGATGTTATTTCATTTGTTTTAGATAACACCACAGCCCTTTCAATAGTATGTTCTAACTCCCTAACATTACCAGGCCATTCATAGCTTTGCAGTGCCTTTAAAGCATCATCTGATAAAGGCTTAACAGGTTTTTTATTTATTTCTGAATATTTTTTTATAAAAAAGGCGGATAAATCTGCCACATCTTCCTTTCTGTCCCTTAAAGGGGGCAGTTCCATACTAATTACATTAAGCCTGTAATATAAATCTTCCCTAAATGTGCCTTCCTGGCTCATTTCCTTTAAGTTTCTATTGGTGGTTGCAAGCACCCTTGTATTTATTTTGCTAGGCTTTAATGCACCAAGCCTTTCCACTTCTTTTTCCTGTAATACACGCAAAAGCTTTGCCTGTAAATGTATTGGTATTTCACCTATTTCATCAAGTAAAATTGTGCCACCATCTGCAGATTCAAACTTACCAAGCTTTTTATTAACTGCACCTGTAAAAGCACCTTTTTCATAACCAAAAAGCTCACTTTCTATTAAGTTTTCTGGTATTGCAGCACAGTTTACTGCCACAAAAGGCCCTTTTGAATGGGTAGAATTTTCATGTATAAACCTTGCAAGCACTTCTTTACCTGTGCCTGATTCTCCTGTGATTAATACAGTAGCTTCACTTTCTGCCACATCTTTTGCCAGTGAAAAAACATGCTCCATATAAGCACTTTTATATACTGTGCCTTTTTTATTATTGTCTGTGGCTTCTTCTTTTATATCCTGCTTATTATTTTCTGAAAGTTCAAAAGTTCTTCTAATAAGTTCTTCTATAACTTCTGGAGAAAATGGTTTTAATATATAGTCATAAGCACCAATTTTTAAAGCTTCCACAGCACCTGTTACAGAGCCGTAAGCTGTTACAAAACATACAGGGGTTTTTATACCTGTTGCCTTAAGCATTTCAAACATGGAAAGGCCGTCTATTTCTGGCATACGCATATCGCTTATAATCAAGTCATATACTTTTTTTGTAGCCATTTCAAAGCCTTTTCTACCGTTTTCGGCTGTATCCACATTAATATTTAGCCTTAAAACAGTTTCTTTCATGGCTTCCCGCATATTATCATCATCATCTACAATAAGTATATTTTTATTCACCATTTTCTTCCCCCAGTTTTTGAGCGTATTCTTTTACAGGCACACTTACAGTAAACATAGTATAGTTTTCTCCGTTGCTTTGGGCTGTAATATCCCCACCGTGTGCTTTTATTATTTTATATGAAATAGAAAGCCCTAAGCCTGTTCCTTTTGCTTTTGTAGTTTGAAACGGCATAAATAGGCGGGATAACATATCCTCATCTATTCCATGGCCGTTATCCCTTATGTGAAGTATTGTATATTTATCTGTCATTTCTGATGTGGCAGTAATCTCTCCCCCTACTGCCACAGCATCTACTGCATTGCCTATTAAGTTCATTATAACCTGCTTATACATATCTTCATCACAGTAGATTAAATGTTCTTCATCAAGCTTATTTATAACTTTTACTTTTTTATCCCTTATTATATGCTGCAAATAAAGCACCACTTCATCTACAATATCCACAAGCACATGTTCTTTTGGGTTTATTTTTATTTCCTTTGCAAAAAGTAATGTGTTACTTATAACAGCATTAATAGTCCGCACACCATTAATAATGGAAGTAGTAAGCCGTTTTTTTTCAGGCTCCTTTTCCAAATCTCTTGCCAAAAGAGAAGCATAAAGCTCAATAGAGCCCAGTGGGTTTCTAACTTCATGGGCAATATTTGCAGCCATTTCCCCCATTATCCTAAGCCTTTCGTTTCTCTGCTTTTCCTGCTCAAACTTTTTAAGGCGGGTAATATCATCCATAACATAAACATACCCTTCAGAATCTTCATAACTTAATGCACTAACACTAAGCCTAAAATACCTTCTGCCCTCATCATCATAATCATGCACACCTGTTATGGAAAAAAGGCTTAATATATGGAAAACTTTTTCACTGCCAAGCTCATCAATTAATTCTTTTGCCCTTCTGTTTTTTAAAAATACGCCGTTTTTATCATCTTGAGCTATTATGGCAGAGTTGGTATTATCTAATACAGAATCTAAAAGGCCTTGAGTATGCTCTAACTTTTTTTGCAATAAAGAATAAGATTCTTTTAAACTTTCTGTTGTTTTATTGACAGCTTCTACTACTTCTTTTAATAAGTCTACATCAATATTTGAAAAATCTGACAACTTTACACCTTATTTTAATAATTATTTAAGTTTTTTCGCCAGCTGTCTTCTTCCATTTCCCCTTTTGCAATACCTGCATATATGGAATCTGGAATATTTGCAACTATATCATTATAATAATTATAGCCCCGCTGAACATCGCCCATATTTATAAATGATTTACCAAGGTAATATAAAGCTTCTGCCCTTCTATCATCCTTTTCCTTATAGTTATCTGTAAACTGTTTTAATGGCATAACAGCATTTTTATAATCGTTTTTCCTGTAAAAAATAAGCCCTATATCCATATAAACATTATTACTGCCCTCAAACCTGGCACCTGCATTACTTTTTATAGTATCATATATACTCATAAGTATCTGCTGCCTTTTAGCATCACTTGGTATATTTTTAGCAAGAGCATATTTTAAGTTTGTGGCATACTTAATATCTTTTGTATATTTATCAAGCAGTGAAACTGCCATATCCACATCCAGCTGTTCCAATTCGCCTATTATATATTTAAAAGTATCTTTATCAAAATTATTAACATCAACTTTTAAGTTTTTATCCCCCAGTAAATAGCCTAAAACAGCATAGTCCATATTTTTAGGGTTTGGGGTAATCTCTGCATAAAAAGTGCGGGCTTTACTTGGTGAGCCAAGCCTGTAAACACTCATGGCAACCATTGTTTTTATTTTATCTTGAAATGGTTTATTATCCCATGTATTTATCCAGTCACTGTTTGCATCATAAAGCTGCACTACACTAGGGTAATCTAATGCTCTATAACTTTCTTCCAGTGGCTTTAACATTGAATTTTCTAATATATTTTTCACAGGTGCAGTAAAAGCCCCTTGTGGAAACTTCTGTAAATATTCCTTTGCTCCTGCCCTTGCTGCTGGGTAGTTTTTTGAGCCGTATATTACATTTAAGTCTTTATATGTGGCATTATCAAGTAAATTTTGCCACCTTGCCTTATCTCCAAATTTTTCAGGCTCACCGCTTTTAAGCTGAGCTTCTGCAAAAGATATTACACTTTTATAATCATTATTTTTATATATAGTATCAATTTTGCCATATTTTATTTCATTAAGCATTATTTCAGTTCTTGGCCTGTATTTGCTTTCTGGGTATTCCTGGTTAAACCTTAATATTAAAGGCTCTGCTGTAACATAATCTTTTTTATTATAAACATCCTGCACCCCTGAAAACATATAATCTTCGCGGATAGTGTTAAGCTCTGCATAATATTTACTTTCTGGGTAAAGCCCTAAAAAGTTTGTTATCATCTCCACAGCTTCTGCCATTTTATTTTCTTTATACAGGGTTTTTATAAGCATATATTTTGCCTGCTCGTGAAGTCCGTAAGAATCAGCACGGCTAAGCAGGTCTTCAAAAAATTTACTCCAATATTCATAAGGCTTTGTATTTAAGTATTTTTGAGCATATTCAATAGTTGCCCTTTGGCCGCTTTCTCTATCTGGGTACATTTCTTTAAGCCTTAATAGAAGCTGGTCTGCATCTGCCTGCCTGCCAGATTTATTTAATATGGAAGCTGCCCTAAATATGGCAGTATTTGCCACTTTATCATCTGGGTATTTTTCATATATATGGGTATAAAGCTTTAAAGCAGGTTCCATTCTATTTTTTTTGTAAAATGTATCTGCAATGGCTTGAAGCCTAGGCAGTGTTATGTCTGGGTCTGTCATTAACTGGTTAATATTTAATGTGGAAAAATATTCAAAAGCTAAATTTTCCTCATTCATATCATAATACATCTGCCCCACTTCACCATTTATAAAATCTTGGTCTGTTTTAAAGTTTTGCAGGTATGAAAGGTATGTATCAATAGCCTTATCCACCTGCCCCACTTTTTTATAAAGAGATGCCAATTTTTTCAAAGCATCACGCTTTGTTTCCAAATCTGCCACGGTGCTGTATATTTTTTGGTAAGTTTTAATGGCTTCAAACTGCTGGTTTGCCAGTTCTTTTGCCTCAGCAGATTTTAAAAGAGCATCAGTTGTTCTAAAGTTATCTGGGTACTGCTTTGCAAACTCATCAAATATTTCATATGTATTTGTATAATAAAGTGGGTCATACTGGCCCATAAGCATATATGTCTGCCCTAATTTATACATGGCTTCCTGCCTGTAAAACTGGTTTTGGGTGGTAGATAATATTTGAGAAAGCAGTTGTGCCCCTTGTGGAAACTGTTTTGCTGCAATATACCTGTCTGCAGCATCAAGCATATCCTGCAGGTTTTTATTTTCTAACTCTTTTGTATTAGCATCAAGCAGTGGTTTTGCCACATTGTAGCTTGAAAGAGTATTATCATTGGCTTTACCTTTTGTGGCTACAACCTTTACGCCGTTTGTATCCTGCACTATGGAAAATTCACTGCCTTTTTTAATATTTATGGTAAAATCTGTGCCGCTGCCTTGAATGTTTGAAACAAAATCATCATCAATGTTTTGTTGAAAACCTTGTTTTATACTGTTATTAAAAGAGATTACAACTTTACTATCACCCTTGTTAACTGATTTTATATTTTTAGGGTCAAGCTTTAAATAGACTTCAGTAAAATACTTATCCTTCCTAAGAAAAAGCTCCTGAGCATATAACGAGCTGAAACTAAAGGATATAATTATTATAAATAAACACAACTTTCTCATCATACATAATAATACTACATATTTTCAATAATATTACAAGAAAAACTTTATCAAAAATAACATTTTTTATATCATATATCAATACATAATAAGTTTTACTTAAAATCTTTTATATTTTTCTGCTATTTATAGCAATATTTTTATTTTCTTTATTGCAAAAGATTAAAACCTATGGTAATATCAGTAGTATTTAAAAATGGAGAATGATATGGCTCTTAATCATGGTATATTACTAGAAACAGGTACAAATGAATTTGAAATTGTTGAATTTATTATTAATAATGGTGATGTTCCTTACCATTTTTGCATAAATGTGGCAAAAGTGCGTGAAGTTATAGTATTTCCTGAAACCACCATACAGGTGCCAGATGCCCACCCTGCTATTTTAGGCACTGCAAATATCCGCCAAAACCTTATACCTATTATAAACCTTGGCCAGTGGATAGGGGTTAGGCAGCAGGACCCTGATTTTAGCAAATCAAAAGTTATTGTTACATACTTTAACGGTGCATATAATGGTTTTTTAGTTGATGAAGTTGTTCGTATTCACCGCATTACTTGGAGCGATATTAAAGACTATTCTGCTATTAGCGATTTAAAAATAGTTGATTCTGTTTTAGGGGTTGTTACCATAGACGGCCGCCTTATCCAAATGCTTGACTTTGAAAAAATAGTTGCTGAAATAAACCCTATTACAATGGTTAGAGAAACCACTGAAATAGATATGAGTAGAGCACCTGAAAGGTATGGTAAAAAAGTATTTTTAGCAGAAGATTCTCCAACCATTAGAAAACTTTTAAAAAATAGCTTTGACAGAGCAGGCTATGAAACCACTGTTTTTGAAAACGGTATAGAACTTTTAACAAGACTGCGTGTTGAAAAACCACACCTTATTATTACAGACTTGGAAATGCCTGGTGGTAGTGGCGACTATGTTGTTCGTAAAACCAGAGAAAAAGATATTTTTGACGATGTGCCTATATTAGTTTTTTCATCTATGGTTAGTGTGGAAAACGAAAGGAAACTTTTACACATAGGTGCTTCCCGCTTTATTGGTAAGCCTGATTTAAGTGATTTAATACAGGCAGTTGATGATTTTGTCCTTGATAAAAAAGGCACTGTAATACATAGACAACCTATATCTTAATAGCGAGGTATTTAATGAGAAAGATATTATTATCTACATTAGTTGGTTTATTTGCTGTTTCCTGTGCATCAGGTGGTAATGATGCTGTTAAAAAAAGCCTTACTAATATTAATGAAGAACTTGTTGTTATCCAAAAATCATTAACTGATACGCAGATGAATATGGAAGATGTGCAGTCTGCCAGTGGCAACCTGCAAAACGATGTTACAACAAATGCGGATGCTATTGCTGAACTTCGTTCTGAAATAGCTTATCTTAATAACGAGATATTAGTTTTAAAAGGTAATAAAGGGGCTACTGCTTCCACTACCCAGGATTTAAGCGGTAAAAATGTTAGCTCTACTACCACATCAAAAGGTAATTCTGCACCAC
>CAMEOC010000039.1 GCA_945929285.1 uncultured Mucispirillum sp. | reverse complement strand
AGGATATTATAATCATCTGCTCCAGTATTAACCCCTGATATAATATCCTGCTCCTGTGTTTTAGCAGAAATAATTATAACAGGAATATTGCTGTATTCATCATTACTTCTAATAATTTTTAAAAACTCCATACCTCTAAGGCCTGGCAGCATTAAATCAAGTAATATAATATCACAGGCAACCTCGCCTAGTATTATAAGCCCTTCGTTTGCATTTTCTGCATGGTGTGGCTTAAAACCTGCCTTTTGTAAGTTATATATTATAAGCTCAGCAATATCTGCATCATCTTCAATTATTAATACATTTCTCATCAACACTTTCCCTGCTTTTATACATACCAGTTACAGTATAATATACAGCTTCTGAAATATTTGAGGCATGGTCTGCCATACGCTCCAGCCTTCTTGCAATATTTATTAAATTAATACCAGATTTTAAGTAAGATATATTATTTTCTGTGCTGTTTATGCTGCCCATAAACTGTAAAATATCTTTAACGGCTGCACTTTTTAGCATATCTATCTTATCATCATTATTAATAATTTCTTCTGCCTTTTCTTTATCAAGATTATAAAATGCAATACAGGATTTTACAACAGTATCTTTTACATTTTCAAAAAGTTCTATTAAACTTTTTCTTTCAAATACATGTGGTGTATTCTGCAATTTTATTATCTGCTTGCTTATTTTTTTACAGTGGTCGCCTATTCTTTCAAAATCTGAAACTGTTTTTATGGTGGAGATAAGATAACGCATATCACTTCCCCTAGGCCAGTATAATGCTATTATTTTCCCACAAAGTTCATCACTTTTTATGCTGTAATCATCAAGCTCCCTATCTCGCTCCCTTATATACTGTGCTTTTTCCACATCTTTATTAATAAATGCTTGGAAACTTGCTTCTGCCATTTCCTGTGTTATATTGCATACATAAGCTGTTATTGATTTTAATTCTTTAAATTCTGTGCTGTTTAAATACATGTTATTCTCCTTACTAACCAAACTTTCCAGTAATATATTCTTCTGTCATCTGTTTTTTTGGGTTGGTAAACATTATATCTGTCGCATCTTCTTCTATTAATTCACCCATATACATAAAAGCTGTTCTATCAGATATCCTTGCAGCCTGCTGCATATTGTGTGTTACTATAAGCATAGTAATACTGCCCCTTAGCTCCTGCATTAATTCTTCAATCTTTTTTGTAGATATTGGGTCTAATGCACTTGTTGGCTCATCAAAAAGTACCACATCTGTCTCTGGTGCTAAAGTCCTTGCAAGGCACAGCCTTTGTTGCTGACCACCTGAAAGACCCATGGCGGAAGCTGATAACCTGTCTGCAACTTCGTCCCAAAGGGCAGATTTTTTTAAAACATGTTCCACCCTGTTATGAAGCTCTGTTTTATTTTTAATGCCTTTTAACCTTAACCCGTAAGCTACATTGTCAAATATACTCATAGGAAAAGGTGTTGGCTTTTGGAAAACCATGCCAATATCTGCCCTTAGCTTTATCATATCTATATTCTTATCAAGTATATTTTTATTTTTAAAAATTATTTCTCCAGTATATCTGTTGCCTTTATATAAATCATGCATTCTATTAAAACAACGTAAAAGGGTTGTTTTACCACAGCCTGAAGGCCCTATTAATGCCGTTATTTTATTTTTTTCTATATTTAATGATACATTTTTCACTGCCTCTTTTTCACCATAGAAAAATGAAAGGTCTTTTACTTCTATTTCTTTTGCAACTATATTTTCACTCATATTAATAACTCCTTCTTTTCATTATCTGTTTTAGTATTATGTTGGTTATTAAAATAAATACTGTAATCACAAGAGCAGCAGCCCATGCAAGTGTTATCCAGCTTTCAAAAGCAGAACTTGCATAAGTAAATATGGATACTGTAAGGGAAGCTACTGGCTCATTCATATTAAATGATAGTGTGTTTTTACTAAATGAAGTAAACAGTAGTGGGGCAGTTTCCCCTGCTATTCTTGCAACAGCTAAAGATACACCCGTAAATATACCAGTTAATGCACTTTTTATTACAATATCTTTTATTACTTTATATACTGGTGTGCCAAGAGCCAGTGCTGATTCTCGCAGCTGCCACGGTATTAACTTTAATGATTCCTCCGTTGTACGCATAACTATTGGTATTAATATAACAGATAGTGCCACAGCACCTGCCCAGCCGTTAAAATGCCCTAAAGGGCGTACAAGTATTGCATATATAAATGTACCTATAATTATTGTAGGTATGCTTATGCTTACATCTGCTAAACTGCTTAAAAACCTGCCTATTTTTGAATTATACGCATATTCTGATAAATATATACCACCTAATATACCTATTGGTATGCCTATTAAAGACGCTATAGCTGTTAATATTAACTGGCCCACAAAAGCATGACGCAGCCCGCCTGTTTCATGTAAAAATGCTGGTGCTTCATCTTTTGTAAATAAGTTTAGGCTTAAACCATCTATTCCTGCCATAATAACTTTATATAATATGGCAAAAAGCAGTACCACACCTATAATGGCAGCAAGTGTGGAAAGAAAAAGCATAATATAGCCTTTTATTTTTCTTAACATTCTTAAATCCATACTACACTCTCCTTGCCACATAAAGTTTTGCTGCAATAAGCGTTAAAAAGTTAAGTACAAAAAGCAGTAATGCCATATAATAAAGTGATGAAAGCTGCATACCACCTGCTTCATTAAATTCATTAACTAAAACACTTGTAACTGTAACATAAGAATCAAATATGGAAGTAAGTGGCAGGTTCATATTACCTATAATATAGGCTATTGCCATTGTTTCACCTAATGCTCTGCCTAAAGCTATTATTATACCACCCCATATGGCAGTTTTTGTATAAGGGAGAGATACATCACGTATTGCTTCCCATTTTTCTGTACCTAAACCGTAGCATGATTCTTTTAATTCCTTTGGTACACGCATTAATGCTTCTCGTGCAATACTTGCAATAAATGGTACAATCATAATGCTTAATACTATACCTGAAGTTAAAAGCCCTATGCCGCCTGCATAGTTTATTTGAAAAAATGAACCGATAATTGGAAGTTCTGCTAAAGTAGATGAAGCCCATTTTTGCACTGTATTTTCAATAAATGGAGCAAAAATAAAAAGCCCCCACATACCATATATTATACTAGGTATTGCTGCCAGCAGCTCAATAGATGAGCTAATGAAGCCTTTTAAAAATTTCGGGCAAATTTCTACAATAAATACAGCCATACCAACGCCCATAGGTGCTGCAATAATCAAGGCTATTAAAGCTGTTAAAATAGAACCAAGTAATGCTCTGCCCGCACCAAATATTTCTTCACCATAATCCCATGTGGTTGAAAAAATAAAATCAAAAAAACCAAATTTCATGATTGCATCTTTTGACTGAATTAAAAGGCTTATAATAATACCTGCAATTATAATTAGTATGAAAAAGGCAGATATTAAAGCAGCATATTTTAAAATGTTTTCTTTCAATTTTAAAGGTGTAAAATTTTTGTTCATACACTACCTTTCCTTTTTTTGATGAGGCAATATATGATATTTTTATTAAAATAAGATTAGAATTTTGTAAAATAAATGTAAAAAACCCTTAAAGCTTAACATTAAGGGGATTAAATTATGCAGGAAAAGCATCTTTATCTTCTAAAAATACAGCGTAAGATTTAGTGCCTTTTGGTGCGTTTTTGATTTCAAATGGAAAGGATGTAATAGGCATTTCTTTTGCATCTAATTGAGTTTAATCGTTATAGCCATATTTATCTGCTAAAAAACCTTTAGCATCAATAGCTGAGCTTGTAACAGTCATGCCAGCATGGGCAAATGCAGTTACTGAAAATAACATTGCAAAAAGTGTAGCATACATTAATTTCAATTTTTTCATATTTGTATTCCTCCGTATAATATATATTACTTATACAGAAAAACTATATGATTGTCTATTACCCACTTTTTTGTATGTATTAAATTTATTTTTCCACCACATAGTCATCACTTATGATGCCCTTTTCCACTAATACACACTTTCTGCCATGCTCTATCATATATTCTATGCCTATTTTTTGCATAACTTCCAGTGCCTGCAAAAGCCTTTTACCGTGGTTTTCTGTTAAGAAATATTCCACCCTCAAAGGGTAACCATCATAAGTTTTTTATCTACAAACCCAAATTCCTGCAATTCCTTTAACTGCTCTAAAAGCATTTTTTGGTTTATACCATCAATTTCTTTTTCTAAAGCTGCTAAAGAATAACTGCCCTTACGCAAAAGCCATATAATAATATGTTTCCATTTGCCTTTTATCATATCCTGTACAAGCTCTAAAGGGCAGGTAAATTCTTCTCTTATTTTCATAAAACCTTATTCTATGCTATTTTTTTATATTCTTCTGAACCAGTGTTAAATACTTCCACCAGCTCACCATATAGTTTATCATACTTTTCTGTTTCCATATTAGCAGCAGCTTTGCCTAGTGTGGCAGCAGCTTCCCTAATCTCTTTTAAAGCAAGCCTGTATGCTGCACCGTAAATATTATGGGTGTGGTGCACCACAGCTTTATTATCCCCTTTTTTCATACTTACAACTATTCGTTCTAAATCTTTTGAGCAAATCTTAAAAAAATCACCTACAAAAGTTTTTAAAAGTTCTGTGTCGTAAATTCCTGTGGTAGCTGCCAGTTCTTCCATATCAACTATCATTTAAAGCCTCCAATAATTAGGCTTTGCTACTGTATTGGGTTAGGATATCCTTTAATTTATCAAAGTTAATTGGTTTTGCCACATAGTCTGTCATGCCACCGGCTAAAAACCTATCCATATCCTCTTTAATAACATTGGCAGTAAGAGCAATAATCGGCAAATCTACACCCATTTCTCTTATTATTTTGGTTGCAGAAACACCGTCCATTACTGGCATATGGATATCCATAAAGATTACATTAAAATCTCTATTTTCCTTAATAATATCCACCGCTTCCTGCCCGTTTGAAGCAACAGTAACTTTAAAGCCTGCTTTTTCTAGGAAAATAACTAAAAGTTTTTGGTTTACAGGGTTATCTTCCACCACTAAAATAGAGCCATTTAAAGCTATATTACTATTACTATCGGCAGATAGGTTTTCAACTTTAGCATCATGATTATTTATTTCTGTAAATATTGATTTAAAACGAGTTAATGTTACAGGTTTTAATATTATATTATGCAACCCTTCTACTTCATCTAATAATGTTTTATATTTACTATGCACCACAGCAATATATTTAACCTTATCTTTATAAGGCAGTGTTTTAAACATACTTTTAAAGCCTTCCACATCTCTTTTAGTATCAATTATTACAGCAAAAGTATCTTCTTTTATTTCATCAATATTGCCACTTATATTGCTGGTTTCTATATCGTATGCTCGTAAATATTTATTTACAATTGCTCCGCATGGGCTTGAAGCATCATAAAGTAAAAACTGCTTATCTTTATCTATTACTATATCATCTATATAATTTTCTTTATTTATAATATCAAAAGATATTTCAAAAGAAAATGTTGAGCCTTTATTTTCTTCTGTGGCTAAATCTAATGTGGAATTCATCATTTCAAGCATACTTCTTGTAATGGAAAGCCCAAGGCCTGTGCCACCAAAACGGCGTGTAATAGAAGTATCCCCTTGAGAAAATGGGGAAAATATGTTTTGTTTTGTTTCATCTTTTATACCAATACCAGTATCTGTTACAGCAAACTGAATACGGGCAACACCATTTTCTTTATATACTAAAAATACATTTACTACAATCTTACCGCCTTCAAAAGTAAATTTTACAGCATTTGATAAAAGGTTTGCTATAATCTGGCGGATTTTTACAGAATCGCCTTTTACTACTTTTGGAATTTGCGGGTCTGTAAATACTGTTAAATCAATATTTTTTTCTTCAGCACGAGCTATATACATATCTATAACAGATTCTATGGTATCTACAATATTAAATGGCACTTTTTCCACATCCATTTTACCGCTTTCAATTTTAGAAAAATCTAAAATATCGTTAATAATACCTAATAAACTTTCTGAAGAAGAAGTGATGATTTTAAAATATTCCCTTGCTGTATCGTCCATTTCTCGGTCTTTTAAAAGCTCTAAAAAGCCTAATATACCGTTAATTGGGGTTCTTATTTCATGGCTCATATTTGCTAAAAACATACTTTTTGCGTTGCTGGCATATTCTGCTTCTGCTTTTGCAATATCGCGGGCCTGTACCATTTCCTGTAACTGGCTAACCATGGCACGCTCTTTTTCGTTAGATTCTAGTAATGTTTTTTGAGATTCTACCTTATCAAAAATATTTCTATGTTCGCAAACCACAAGTTTTACTTCGTTGCTTTTGCTTAATATTGGGAAAAAGCTTATAAGTTCATAAATATTGCTTTCTTCATCAATTACTTCATAACTTACTTTAATTTTTTCTTCAAACACTTGTTTTACAAAACATTCTTTACATGTTTTTATACACCTACCCATGTGGTGCTTATAGCAGTTTGCTATATTATCAAATGGGTCTGAAGCATGGCTTGAGTTGGAATATTCCAGTGTGAAATCTTTCTTATAAACAAGTAAAGTGTTTCCTGTTGCATTAATATAGTCTGTTAATATGGCAATAAATTCTTCTGATTTATCTTCTGCTGCTTTTAACTCATCTATGGCTGTGTATTCTGGAGTTAAATCACTCATAACACATAAAATACTGCTTATATTGCCACTGTTATCCACAATAGCTGTGCTGGAAATTGACATAACAGCCTTTCTGCTGTGCTTTGTGCGAAATTCGTATATGCCGTTGAAAATAGTATCAGGGCTTTCTATGTTAAATGAGTTTATAAACTTATTTGGCTCACTGCACTTTTGGGCAAAGTGGGTAAGGGACTCCCCAATATATTCATCAATATGGCCGCCCATTAAATCTAAAAATTTGCTGTTTACATTCGTTATTGTATAACTGCTGTTAAATTCTATAATCTGCGAAGAATTATCTACCGCCCGTTTATAACCTTCTAATACATTATTAAGCTGTAACATAGATTTTCTATTTCGCTCCAGCACAATAACAATAAAGGCAAAAAGCCATAATGTTACAGATATTAAAAGCCATTTGAAAAATGCTATATTTTTAAGCTGGTATAAGTATTCATTAGGCAAAAGCTCTGCCACAAAGCCCAGTTCTTCATGGTTTATATCATATATTGGGATAAATACACCCCAGTACCGCTTATTATCCAGGTAAACATCTTTTATAAAGTATTTGCCTTCGTTTTTTGTGTTTACTACAAAATCTATATTATTAACAATAGATTTTAATATGATTTCAGGTATAAAATAGTGGGAGCCTGTTAAAACCTTATACTTATTTATATTTTGCCCGCTTATACTGTCTAAGCCACTTTTTTCTATATAGCTGTTTTTAATTACAAATATATAAAGGCTTGTATAAAGGGTTTCTATATGGTTTAAGAAAGAATCTGCAGACATACCAAATTCTATATAGCCATAAACTTCATGATTTTTTTGCAGTTTATAAGGTATTATTACAGCAATATCTTTAGAATCTATGGTGAAAACTTTATTTTCTTTTGTTGGGTATATTATATGGAAACTGCTGTTTATGGAGATTGGGTCTAACTCACCATTTAAGTATCTGCCTATTAATATACCGTTTTTATCATATATCCTAATTAAATTAACTGTTCCAGGTATAAAATTAACATACATTACCAAAAAATTATGGTGGAAAGTGC
>CAMEOC010000038.1 GCA_945929285.1 uncultured Mucispirillum sp. | reverse complement strand
CTCTGCAAACTGACCACTGGCACAGGCTAAAGCTGCAATACCTCCTTCTAAAGCTGCAACAGTTTCTTCTAATACTGATGTGGTTGGGTTATTAAGGCGAGTGTAAATATAGCCAGCAGTAGATAAATCAAAAAGAGCAGCGGCATGTTCGCCATCTTTAAACTGGTATGCGTTAGATAAATAAATTGGTGGGTTTGTAGCACCTGTTTCATCTTTTTTAAATGTACTGTGTACTGCTAAAGTTTCAAGAGAATAGTTTTTCATAAAATACCTCACTAAAATATAATATTATCTTATGTGAGATTAAGTGAAAAGGTATAATAAGAACTAAAAATTAAGAACTTATCTCTCCCCTAAATAACTGGAGCAGGAATTAGCACCATCTGCTTAAAATAAGCCGGTTGCTGCAGCTTCTAAGGGCCTGTCCCTCCACTGCTCACGATAAGATTTTGTAATATTACACATAAACTGCTAATAAGTCAAGCAAAATATAAATATTTACCTAATTACTTTATAAAATAATTAGGTAAAAGTTATTTTTATATAAATTTTATAGTAAAAATTACACCTGTTTTGCTGCCTGTTTAATTTTTTTATCAGTATTATACTGGCTTAAAGCATAAACTGCCCATAGTGCAGCAGGAAGCCAGCCTATTAATGTAAATTGTAAAATAAGGCAAATTATGCCTGCAAAAGGTCTGCCTATGGTAAAAAATACAAAAAAAGGTATAAATATTGCAAGAAATAATCTCATATTATACTCCTAATTTAATTTATTAAAGTTTTATAGCTATAAAAATATAAATTATCAAGCAAAATCTATTTCCAAGTAACAGGGTTGTAAAATGGCGTATGTGAGCCTACAATTAAAGTGCTTGAGTCTGTATATTTTTTTAGTAAATCAAGCCTTGTTTTTATAGCCTGTTTTTTATCTACATCATATATTACTGCAGTTTTTGGGTATTTCATTTGCAGTTCATAAGCATGGAAAATATCTGAAACAAATATTATATCAGTATTTTTATCTTTAATACTTATAAGGCTGTGCCCTGGAGTATGGCCGTAGGCTGGCACTGCTGATATTTCTTTAAATTCATTATTTATGATGCCTTTTGTAAAAAGTTTTATTTTATCTTTATATGGAGCTAGTATAGTTTTTGCAGTTTCTGCTGATTTATCTTTTGCTTTATTGAAAAAATAATCGTATTCATATTCATTTATATATAATATGGCATTGGGAAAAGTTGGTTTGCCATTTAAAAGCATACCGCCTATATGGTCAAAGTGGATATGGCTGTATATTATATGGGTTATATCTGTAAATTTAAGCCCTGCAATTTTTAGGGCATTTTCTAAGCTTTTTACAGTATCAGGGTATCCTGTATCTATTAAAATATTATTTTTACCTTTTTTAATGATAACAATATTTGTATTTGTAAAATATTTACCTGTTGGAAAAAGTTTTTTATTATATTCTTCTGCCATTTTACTATCATATATTAAAATATTGCTGTCTCTTTCAAAGCTTTTTAAAGACATTATATAAACATCGGCATCATTAATTTTTGTATGGTAATAATCTTTATCTGAACCAAAAACAAGAGTTGGAAAAAGTAATAAAAATAAAATTAATTTTTTCATGAAACACCTAACTTAAGTTAATATATATAAAATAAGTAATATATGCAAACACTACTTGCATAAATATCAAAAATGAATATAGTATTTTTACGAGGTGAAAAAATGCGAACAATTTTAATTGCGGCGGTAATAGCAATATTAGCAGGTATCATATACCAAAAGGTAGTTAATGAAAATATGGATATAAAAGAAGTAGCAGATTATGCAAAAAATATAATTGGCGATATGACAAAGCAGGTGGGCGATGCTTTAGAAAATGACCAGGCAGGAAAAGAAGCAGTTGAAAACGCCATAGGCCATGTGGAAGAATTTGCTGGCAGTATAACTGGTAAAATAACAGAAGAAACAAGTAAAAAAGCCCAGGAAGTAGCTGAAAATATTTTAGCTGAAAATATAGCAGCAGACAAAAATATAACTTGTGATATAGCTAAAAATACCCTTTTAAAAATACAAAATGATGAAGCATTAAGCACAAAGGAAGAAAAGCATATAGATGGTTTATATAAAACCATGCTAAATGTTTCAGATATTTCAAAAGATGCAGCTTTTAGCACCATAAAGCTTATATACTGTGGTAAAAATTAAAAGTTATTTATAATAGGTTTTATTTCCTTATTAACTTTTTTCATATTTATTAAAAGGAAAAGAGAAGCCATCATCATAATAAAGCACCAAATAAGCATGGTGGCTTGTGGTGGAATATGTTCTGTAATGGAGCCTGCAAGAAAACAGCCTATTGGTCCAAAGCCTAAGTTTACAATGGTGTATATACTTATTACTCTGCTTCGCATTTCTATGGAAGAAATAGTTTGAAAAAGTGTATTTGATGCAATAAAAGTAGCCACAAGCCCAAGGCCTGCAGGTATAACAAGCAGCATAGAAAGCCCAGGAAATGGGGATATGGCAAAAAGAGCAAGGCTTATGGAATAAAGCAGGCTTACTTTTACAACAGGTTTTGGCATTTCTTCTAATTTTACAAGTGAAGCCACAGAAAAAGCACCCATAATAGCACCAAAACCAAAAAGCCCCATTAAAAACCCTAAAAGTTTTGAATCACCCTGGAGAATATCTCTTGCAAATATGGGAAACATTACAGTATAAGAATAGGAAAAAAGCCCAAATATACCAAGAAATATAAACATAGTGCGAAGTGAGTAAAAGTTTTTTATATATTTAAAACCGTCTGCCACATCTTTTACCATATTTTGTTTTTCATGGTTATCATATTTCATTTCTTTAAATTTTATAATATATAAAGCATAAAGCACAGGCATATACAGCAGGGCGGTAAGTAAAAAGCAAAAACCTTCCCCGGCATAATATACTATAAAACCTGCTATGGAAGGGCCAATTAACCTGGAAAGATTAAAGGTCATAGACTGTAAAGCAAGGGCACTTTTTAAATCTTTTCTATTTTCCACCATTAGTAAAATAGATGACTGCCTGGCAGGCATATCTATGGCAGAAACTATTCCTAAATAAAGGCTTAAGCCCATTATCATATAGTAATTTATGGTGTTAGTTAATACTAATACTGCCATAATCAAAGCATGCACCATAGTTAAAAACTGGGTAAACATTAAAGTATTTCGTTTATCATGTTTTTCCAGGTATGCTCCTGCTAAAAGCCCAATAATAAATATGGGGGCATTAGCTAAAAGCTCTATTAACCCAAGCTTTAAAGGTGATTGTGTTAGGCGGTAAACAAGCCAGGCAGAAGCAAGTTTTTGCACCCATACCCCTGTCATTGCAGCAGACTGGCCTGCAAGGTATATTTTAAATTCCCTTGATTTTAGGGCAGAAAAAGTGTTTGGGTCAAAGCGAAGGGGAAGCCTTATGGTAAGCATTACTTATCTCTCATTTTGCATTTATACATTTTATCTGGCTCTGGGCTGCATTTATAAAGGGAGCATTGCTCTAAAGGGTATGATTTATGTTTTATGGTATCATATATTTTATATTGGCTGCTGTTATTATTTTTATCCCCAAACTGCACAAGTTTCCAGTATTTTAGTTCATAGTTATTACACACTAGTATTCGCTGGCCGTAAAGAGTGGCTTCATCAAGTGTTAGAGAAAAAACATTAAAAGGTATTGCAAATAATAAAAATAAAATACATAATACTTTCATATATTAATAATATATAAAAAATAAGAAATTATCAATTTATTTTATATATAGTTTATGATAAAGTCATAAATATGGTGTAATATGTGGCGAGTAATAGTTTTTCTTCTTTTATTTACAATTAATGTATATGCTCAAAATATAGGCGGTCCTATTGTGCGAGGGGTGGAGCCAAAAGAGCCAAAGCCTTATGGTGACCCAAAATTAATAGACCCTTTTAATAACCCAGATGAAGTAGATGAGCCATATTTAGAAGACCCAGATATGACAAGAATGGAGCTGCCCTTTAAAGAGCCTGAAATATTATTTGACAGGGAGCTTCAAGATGAGATGCTGCAGCGCTATTATGAAAAAGAGCCAGAACCACCATTACTTTTTGAGCCAGATTTAAGGTATAAAGACCCTATGGCAAAAGAGCCAGAGCCTTTAATACTTGTGCCAGATGAAAGAAATATTGGCAGATGCCCAAAGGGGCTAAAATGTGATTAATGGAGAGGGGTTACACCTAAGCCTATAAGCATCATCTTAACACCCATTGCAACAATAAAAACCTGCATAATACGGGCTGTAACAAAAAGCACAAGTTTACCAAGAAGCCTTTCTATAAATGCTGCCATATAAAAAAGCACTGCCATAAATATAAACGCTATAATAATACCTGAAATAGTAGTTTTCATACCACCTTCTGCAGCCATAACCACAACAGTGGAAAGTGTACCTGGGCCAATAAGCATAGGAAAAGCCATAGGGATAATAGAACGGCGGATAAGTTCATCTTCACTCATATCTTGATAATGGGCATAATCTCTTGTGGAAGTATTAGGAAAAAGCAGATTTTTTATACCCATAACCACAAGTATAAGCCCGCCTGCCACCCGCAGTTCATCTAAAGAAACCCTAAACATATAATTCATAACTAAAGGGCCTGCAAATAAAAATATCATAACTATAACAAAAGCAGTAATTAAAATATTTCTAAATAAGTGTTTTCTAATTTTTACAGGCATGCTGTCTGTCATTGCTAAAAACTGGGGCAGGTTGCCAAAAGGGTTCATAACTGCCACCACAGCAATGGAGGCTAAAAATACTGCATATACAACAGATTCAATATTAGAAAACATAACTATACCTTGATATATTATTATATTTGCACTATATACCTTTTTATTATAATATCAAGTAAAATTTATTGACTAATATAAAAGTTTATAACATACTATAAAAAACATAAATTATAAATTTGAGGTTAATTATGAAAAAAGAAATATCAACAGATAATGCACCAAAAGCCATAGGCCCATACTCTCAAGGTATATTATGGGAAAACTTAATATTTGCTTCCGGGCAGATTCCTGTAAACCCAACCAATGGTGAAATACCTAATAATATAAAAGAGCAGACAAAACAAGTGCTTGAAAATGTATCTGCCATATTAATAAGTGCAGGCTCCAGCATAGATAATGTTATAAAAACAACTGTATTTATAAAAGATATGAACGATTTTGCAGAAATGAATGGAGTATATGAAATATATTTTACAAAACCATTTCCAGCAAGAAGCACAGTGGAAGTAGCAAGGCTTCCAAAAGATGTGCTTGTGGAAATAGAAGTAATTGCATATAAATAAGCTTAGCATCATTGACAATATTAAATATATTTTGATATGATATATAAAATATAAAATGAGGTTAGTATGAAAGGTATAATTTTAGCAGGTGGCTCAGGCACAAGGCTTTACCCACTTACTATGACTATTTCAAAACAGCTGCTGCCAGTTTATGATAAGCCAATGATTTTTTACCCATTATCTACACTTATGCTTGCAGGTATAAAAGATATTTTAATAATATCTACCCCCCAGGATTTACCAAAATTTCGCGAGCTTTTAGGGGATGGCTCATCTTATGGTATTAAGTTATCTTATGAAGTTCAGCCAAGCCCAGATGGTTTGGCTCAAGCTTTTATAATAGGAGAAAAATTTATAGATGGTGATAGCTGCGCCATGATATTAGGTGATAATATTTTTTATGGCAACGGGCTTTCCCGCCACTTGCAAACAGCAGCATTAAAAGAACACGGTGCCACCATATTTGGCTACTATGTGGAAGACCCTGAAAGGTTTGGTATAGTGGAGTTTGATGAAAATGGCAAAGCTATTTCCATAGAAGAAAAGCCTAAAAACCCAAAAAGCAATTATTGTGTAACAGGGCTTTATTTTTATGATAACAGGGTGTGTGAGTTTGCTAAAAAAGTAAAACCTTCAGCACGAGGTGAGCTTGAGATTACTGACCTTAACAATATGTATTTGCAGGACGGCTCATTAAATGTGGTTACTTTAGGCAGGGGCTATGCCTGGCTTGATACTGGCACAATGGAAGCTTTAGCTTATGCTGGTGAGTTTATAAGAGTAATAGAAAAACGCCAGGGCATACAGGTTGCAGCAATAGAAGAAATAGCTTACCGTCAAGGCTGGATAAGTAAAGAGGGGCTTTTAACATCAGCTAAAAAATACGGCAAAAGTCCATACGGTCAGTTTTTATATAATGTGGCAGAAGGAAAATATTTAGGATAGCAGTATGAATGTAATAAAAACAGAATTAGAAGGCGTATATATAATAGAGCCAAAAGTATTTGGAGATAAAAGAGGCTATTTTTTTGAAAGTTATTCTAAAAGGAAATTTGAAGCACATGGGCTCAACTACGATTTTGTGCAGGATAACCAGTCATTTTCTGCCACAAAAGGCACATTAAGGGGCATTCATTTTCAAAATGGTAGTGCATCTCAAGCAAAGCTTGTGCGAGTGGGAATGGGTGCTGTATTAGATGTGGCAGTTGATTTAAGAAAAGGCTCACCAACATATAAAAAATGGGTAGCTGTTGAATTATCTGCAGAAAATAAACGCCAGCTTTTAATACCAAGAGGTTTTGGCCACGGTTTTGTAACATTAACAGATAATGTGGAATTTTTATATAAAGCAGATAACTACTATAATGCAGAACAAGATAGAAGCATATTATGGTGCGATGAGGAAATAGGTGTAAACTGGCAGGTGGAAAACCCTGTAATATCAGAAAAAGATGCTTCTGCACCAAAACTTAAAGACAGCGATGTAAATTTTATATATGAGGGTAAATAACATGAAAATCATAGTAACAGGTGGGGCAGGTTTTATAGGGGGCAACTTTGTCCACTATATGCTAAATAAATACAGCGATTATCAAATAATATGCCTTGATGCTTTAACTTATGCAGGTAATATGGAAACACTAGAAAGTGTAAAAGATAACCCTAATTTTAAGTTTTATAAAGCAGATATAGCAGATAGAAATGCAGTTTATGAAATATTTGAAAAAGAAAACCCAAATATTGTAGTAAACTTTGCAGCAGAAAGCCATGTGGATAGGTCTATTGAAAACCCTTCTATATTTTTACAGACAAATGTAATAGGCACAGGTGTATTAATGGATGCCTGCAGAAAATATGGAATAGAAAGATATCATCAAGTATCAACTGATGAAGTGTATGGTGATTTACCACTGGATAGGCCAGACTTATTTTTCACAGAAACTACACCACTTCATACTTCAAGTCCATATTCTGCTTCTAAAGCATCTGCTGATTTACTGGTGCAGGCTTATTTTAGAACATTTAAACTGCCTGTTACAATTTCCAGGTGCTCCAATAACTATGGACCATACCATTTTCCAGAAAAGCTTATACCTTTAATGATAGCTAATGCTTTAAATAATAAAGCACTGCCAGTTTATGGCAAAGGCGAAAATGTGCGCGACTGGCTTTATGTGGAAGACCACTGCTCTGCCATTGATTTAATTATACATAAAGGAAAAGTTGGTGAAGTTTATAATATTGGTGGCCACAATGAAAAAAGTAATTTAGAAGTGGTTAAAATAATATTAAAAGAACTTGGCAAAAGTGAAGATTTAATTAGGTATGTAACAGACAGGCCAGGCCATGATATGCGTTATGCCATAGACCCAACTAAAATACATACAGAGCTTGGCTGGCTACCTGCAACTAAATTTGAAGATGGTATTAAAAAAACTATTCAGTGGTATTTAGATAATAAAAAATGGTGGGAAAACATAATAAATGGCGAGTATAAAAATTATTATGAGCTCCACTATAAAGGTAGGTAG
>CAMEOC010000037.1 GCA_945929285.1 uncultured Mucispirillum sp. | reverse complement strand
GGAAAAAGCTCCTATATATAATGCTGTGGAAGTAAACATAGCAGATGATTTTAAAGAAGAATGGATTGTATAATATAATAATGATTATGAAAACGAGGAAATTATGAAAATACCCTTTTTATTTGGTATACACTGCCACCAGCCTGCTGAAAACTTTTACCATGTGGTAGACTGGGCAATAAATGAAAGCTATGCTCCTTTTATAGAAACAGCTGTTAAAAACAAAAAGTTTCGCTTTTCAGCCCATTACAGTGGCTGGTTATTAGAATATATTAGAACTCACAGAGAAGATGTTTTTAATAACTTGAAAAAATTAAGCGATGAAGGAAGAATAGAATTTTTTACAGGCGGTTTTTACGAGCCTATCCTTTCTGCTATCCCACAAGATGATAGAATGGGCCAGGTAAAAATGCTTAAAGACTACATAAAAAACTACTTTGGCCAGGAAACAAAAGGTTTATGGCTTACAGAAAGGGTTTGGGACCCTGCCATTGTGCCTAATATGGTAGAGCTTGGTATTGAAAATATTGTGGTAGATGATTACCACTTAATAGCTGCCGGGTTTCCAAAAGAATCTTTAACTGGTTATTTTACCACAGAGCAGGACGGCTGCCTTGTAAACCTTTTCCCTATTGATATGGGTTTGAGGTATTTAACCCCATTTAAGCCAACAGAAGAAGTGGTAAAACATATACTTGAAGCAAAAAGCAAAAATGTAAAACTTATTTCCTGTTTTGATGACGGTGAAAAATTTGGGGTTTGGCCAAATACTTATGACTGGGTTTATAAAAAAGGCTGGTTAAAAGATTTTATAAAAGCCATTGACAGCGAAAAAGAAATAGAATTTATGCACTATGAAGAAGCTGTTAAAAAAGTTCGCCCTTCAGGCCATGTATATCTGCCTATTACCAGCTATGCAGAAATGGGCGAGTGGTCGCTTTTTGCTGATTTTACTGCAAAATTTGAAGAAGTAAAATCATTTTTAAAAAGCTCCCCTTTTGCAGATTATGAAGAACAGTTTTTAAAGGGCAGTGTTTGGAAAAACTTTTTAGTAAAATACCCAGAAAGCAACAGACTGCATAAAAGAACAGTAGATTTATCCATAAGAGGTAAAAAACATAAAGACAACAAAGAATTTTTAGACCTGCTTTATAGAAGCCAGTGCAACGATTCTTTATGGCACGGTGTTTTTGGAGGGCTTTACCTGCCTAATTTAAGAAATAACGCATGGGCTCCCCTTATTCAGGCAGAAAGTTTATATGAAAAACTAGAAAATATAAAACTGCCTGTAATAGAACAGCCTGCAGATTTAGATAGAAACGGCTATGATGAAGTTTATGCTAGAGGCAATACTTTTAACTGCCTTTTTGAAACAAGAGATTTTGGCCAGCTTACAGCCATTGAATTAAAAGATAAAAACTTTAATCTTTTAAATGTAATAAGCAGGAAAAAAGAAGCATACCACATAAAACTTTTAAAAAATATAAAAGAAAAAGATGAAAATACAAGCAATGCAGAAACTGCTTCCATTCATGATATGGAATATTCCATAACTCAGGCAGAAGCAGACCGTATTATATACGACTGGTATAATAAAAACTGCTTTGTAGACCATTTTATAGATAAATTTTCTTTAGATACTTATGAAAAATGCTCTTTTAGAGAGTTTAGTGATTTTACAAACCAGCCGGCAGATACGGTGGAAGTAAAAAATAATATCATACATTTTAAAAGAAACGGCGGTATTTATATAGATAATGATATGATAAAAACTTCAATGGAAAAAATATATACACTAGAAGATAATACTATTTCATTTAATATAAAAGCTGCTGCTGCCAAAAAAATAAGTTTAGATTATTCTACTGAATTTAACTTTCATTTTGCAGATGTAAACCAAATTACCATTAACGGCAATGAATATAGAGAAAAAGGCAGTATAAAAACAAACAAGTTTGAAATATATGATAAGTTTTTAAACAAAAAGATTGCAATTTTATTAGAAAAAGAGATAGAATTTATATGGTTTACATTATACACTGTTTCCCAGTCTGAAATGGGTGTGGATTTAACAGTTCAAGGGGTTACTGTTGCATTAGGCTGCCCTTTTGAAAAAAATGTAAATATTAAAGGTTCACTTATAATAGGGTAGGTATAATGGGAGAATTACGATTTAATCCAGTTACAAGAACATGGGCAATAATATCTCCAGAGCGTGGGCAGCACAGGCATGCCTATGTTACAAAAGATAAACTTGCTGAAGTACCCTGCCCTTTTTGCGATAAAAACGGCGGTATTAATACAAAATTAAGAAGTATATACACAATTAATCTTCCAGAAAGTTCTTTCCCTGCATTAATTGTTACCCCAAACAGATATCCTGCTATGGGTATTGAAGGTGTGCTTGTGCGGGAAGATAAGGGAATGTATGACAGTATTTCTGCCATAGGTGCTCATGAAGTAATAATTGATTCCTTTAGACATAATGTAGATATTTCTGGCTATACAGAAGATGAGCTTAATAATTTATACACTGCTTTTAGAGATAGAATAGCAGATTTAGAAAAAGATGTGCGTTTTAGGTATGTGGCAGCTTTTAAAAAAGTGGGCTTTAGTGCAGGGGAAGTTATAAACCACCCTCATGCACAAATTATTGCCATGCCTATTGTGCCTGAAAAAGTGGCAAACTATATGCACGATGTGGTGTCATATTATAAAGATAAAGAAAGATGTATGTATTGCGATATTGTAAAACAGGAAAAAAGGGAAAAAGAACGCATAATATTTGAAAACTATGAGTATATAGCATTTGCTCCTTATGCCTCATCATATCCTTTTGAAATATCTATATACCCTAAAAAACACGAAAGCTGTTTTTCCACCATTTCAGAAAGTGATATTAGGCAGCTTTCAGATATTACAAAGGAAATGTTTTCCCGCCTTGCACAAGTGCTTGGCAACCCTGCATTAACATTAACTTTAAGGCTGGCTCCATATTTTAACAACAGGCCAGACTTTAAAGATGAATATAGGTATTATAGACAGGCGTTTCATTATCATATTGATATTCGCCCTGTGGTTGCAAACTTAACTGGCAGTAACTGGGCTGCAAATATTTGCATAAACCCTGTTAGCCCAGAAGATGCTGCTAAACATTTACGAGAGGTAAATCAAGTATGAATATTATCCATGTTACATCTGAGGTGCTTCCTTTCTCAAATAATTCAAGTATGGCAGAAACACTTTTTTGCCTGCCTTTTGCTACAAAAAGAGCAGGCCATGAAGTTTCAGTATTTTCTCCACTTTATACATCCATTGATGTGGCTAAGCATAATATAAAATCCACCCAGCTGAAAACCTGGGTAAATGCTGGATTTGCTGTATATGAATTTGAAATATTTGAAACATACCTAAACGATGTGCGTTATGTGTTTTTTAAAAATGACGAGCTTTTTAACCGTGCAGGCCTTTACGGCATGGGCACTTTTGATTATGCTGATAATGATATTCGTTTTGGCACATTTTCTCAAGCTGCACTTAACTTTTTAAAATACCATAATATAGATGTGGATATTTTACACTGCCATAACTGGCAGACTGCCCTAATACCTGTTTATAAAAAGCTGTATTTTGATGATTTAAACTGCAAAACCATATTAACTATCCATTCAGTAGATAACCTAGGGGTATTTAATAAATTTACCATAGAAGCTTTAAATCTTCCGTGGGATATTTATAATATGGAAAATATAGAATATTATGATAACATAAGTTTTTTAAAAGGGGGTATAGTATTTGCTGATGCTATTACAACCTTAAGCCCTGCCTTTGCAAAAGAGCTGGTGCAAAATGGTGGCGGTATTGGTGTGGAAGAAATATTTACAAACCATACCAATAAGTTAGAGGGTATATTAAACGGTATATGCTCTATGATATGGAACCCTCAGGAAGATACAAACATACCAGCCCACTTTTCAAAAGATGATATTAGTGGTAAAAATGTGTGCAAAAATAGCTTATGTAGTGAACTTGGGCTTGACCCAAGCCTGCCTTTAGTAGTATTTATACAAAAGCTGATACCTGAGCGTGGGTTAGATTTAATCATAAATGCAGTAGATGAGTTTGTTAGTAATAAAATTAACTTGATTATTTTTGGGCAAAACCAAACAAGTGATTACAACCAAAAATTTCAAGAAATTAAAGATAAGTATTCAAGCCATGTAAAAGTAATAATTAGCGACCATGCAAATAAAAGCCAGGCAGAATATGCAGCAGCAGATATTGTGCTTATGCCTTCAATGTATGAACCTTGTGGCAGTAGTATATTAATAGGTATGCGGTATGGTGCTATACCTGTTGTTAGAAAAACTGGCGGTTTGATTGATGGTTCTAAAACAGCAGTGGAAAAAGGTGTAGGCTTTAGCTTTGATGAATTTAAAAGCGAGGCTATGATTAAAGCTGTGCAAAAAGCTACAGAACTTGTATTATCACCAAAACGAGATGAAGTTATTAAAACATTACTGGAAATTGATAATTCATGGCAAAATGCAACTAAGGATTATTTAAAATTATATAAAAGATTACTGGAGGGTAAATAGAGAAATGAAGTTAGACAAACTTACAAAAAAGGAATTAATGGACTTGGCCACTGCTAAAAAAATCAAAGGCAGAAGCAAAATGGGAAAAGATGAGCTTATTGCTGCATTAGAGCCATTTTATCTTGACCCAGCACCTGCCCGCGATGCAGAAGAAGCCCAAAACAAACAAGATGCAAATGTGGGCTACACTCAGCAGGAACAGCAGGCACCTGTTAAAATCAAACGGGACGAATACCCTATCCCACCATATTATGATAAGGATACTATCGCCTTTATGCCTGTTGACCCTTCAAAAGAATATGTTTACTGGGAAATAAGCGACTACACTTTAAACCGTGTAAAAAGCGAATTAAAACTTTCAGAATCAAGAATAGTTTTAAAAATATTTTCCAGCCTGGATAACTATACCACAGAAGCAGCATCTGTAGCTGTTGATAAAATAGGCAACTGGTATTTTAACATTTATGCTCCAGATACACTTTTATGGTCTGAAATAGGGCTTATAGATTCCAACGGTGCATTCCGCCCTATTTTAAAATCAAACAAAGTGCGTATGCCTTCTGATAAAGTTTCAGATATTGTAGACCAGGAAACTTGGATGACAATAGGCGGCAACCTGGATAAGCTTTATGAGCTTTCTGGTGTTGGTTTGAAAGATTTAAACAGCAGTGTTACTATTAATACAGAAATAGCTAAACACATATCACAGCACATGGGTTCATCAAATGTGTTGAAGGATAGATAATTATGAAACAAGGATACTGGATGTTGGTGCTGCATGCTCATCTTCCTTTTGTTAAGCACCCTGATTATGATTATTTTTTAGAAGAAAACTGGCTTTTTGAAGCTATTACAGAAACATATTTGCCTCTGCTTTTAAACTTAAAAAAGTTAGAGGCAGAAAATGTTCATTTTAGGCTTACATCTTCTGTTACACCACCTCTTGCAGAAATGCTTGCAGACCATAACTTAAGAGATAAATATATTAAATATTTAGATAGAAGTATAGAGCTTGTAGGCAAAGAGTTATGGCGGACAAAAGATGACCCTAACTTTAAACCTGTTGTGGAAATGTATAGGGACCGCTTAAATACTTTAAAAGGCTTTTTATTAAATGATTTAGACGGCAGTGTTTTAAACGGCTATAAATATTTTCAAGATAAAGGCTACCTTGAAATTATCACCTGCGGAGCAACTCACGGTTACCTGCCCTTTATGACAAACGAAAAGGCAGTTAGGGCCCAATTAGAAGTAGCAGCCCAAACCCATGAAAAACATTTTGGCAGAAGGCCACTGGGTATATGGCTTCCAGAATGTGCTTATTATGCAGGCCTTGAAAAACACTTAGAAAATGCTGGTATTAGGTACTTTTTTGTGGATACCCACGGGGTATTATACTCAAAACCAAGACCAAGATACGGCACATATGCACCAGTATACACTAAAAACGGTATAGCTGCTTTTGGTAGAGATTATTTTTCTTCAAAACAAGTGTGGAGCTCTAAAGAAGGCTACCCTGGTGATTTATATTACAGAGATTTCTACCGTGATATAGGCTATGATTTAGACTATGAATACATAAAACCATACATTTGCCCAGACGGCACAAGAGTATTTACTGGCTTAAAATACCACAGAATAACAGGTGATTCTGAATATAAAGAAGTATATCAACCAGATGTGGCATACAATAAAACCATAGACCATGCAAAACATTTCGTTCATGGCAGGCAGGAACAAATTAAAGAAGTGGCAGATATTATAGATAGAAAACCACTTATTATTTCCCCTTATGATGCAGAACTTTATGGGCACTGGTGGTTTGAAGGCCCAGACTTTTTAATGAATGTATTTAGGGAAATGGATAAAAATGAAACAGTAAAAGCCGTTACAGCTTTAGAATACCTTGGGGAGTTTCCTACAAACCAGGTGGTAGATGTAAACCCTTCTTCCTGGGGCGATGAAGGCTATTATAAAGTATGGCTTAACTCTGGTAACGACTGGATATACCGCCACCTGCACTTTATGGCAGATAATATGGCAATGCTGGCAGATAAATATAGAAACGGCACAGATTCTTTAAAAACACGCTGCTTAAACCAGCTTTTAAGGGAACTTTTACTTTGCCAGGCCAGCGACTGGGCCTTTTTAATAACCACAGGCACAGCAACAGAATATTCCACAGAACGCACAAGAGAGCATATTTATAATTTTATGAAGCTTTATGGTATGCTTGAAGACGGCAAAATAGATATTGGATATCTGGAGTGGCTTGAAAGTAAAAACTCTATTTTTTACGGAGTTGATTACAGAGTATTTGCATAGATTTTTGGGAGGAGCAATCCTCCCAAAAAAAATGCTTAGTTTTGGTGATGTATGAAATTTTCATTTAGTGATAAAGACAATTTTTTTAAAGATTATGATAAAGCTTATATTAACCCACCTAAAAAACTTCCACTGCTTATTCGCCTTGGGGCTTTTATATCTAAAAAGGTTGTAAAAAAAGACTTGATGATACCAAAACTTTTAGCATGGTACCCAAAAGCTGCCTTTTCTTCTGGGGTTTTAGAAAGCCTTGTGGCCCATGATGATAAAGAGATAAATAAAAGGCTTTTAAAAATAATACGGGTTCAAGTTTCCACTTTAGCAGCCTGCCCTTTTTGTATTGATATGAATGCTTTTGAATATGAAGAAGCAGGGCTTTCAAGGCAGGAAATAGAAGCCTTAAAAAATAAGGACTATAATTTTCATACATTTTCAGAACAGGAAAAAGTTTTAATGGAATATGTTTTTCTTGTTACTTCCACCCCTGTGGTTATTCCTGAAAGTATGGTGGAAAAACTCCATAAACATTTTTCACCTAGGGGCATTGTAATAATTGCTTCAACTATTGCCCAAGTCAATTACTGGGCAAGGCTTATTCGTAGTCTGGGAATACCTGTGGCAGGCTTTACAGATGTATGTAAAATAGAAAAATAATCGCAATAAAATATTCCTTCTATTTTACTGTGATTTTATATAAAATATTTATATAACTTATTCTTAAATAATATATTATTAATTATTCTTGACAGATGCATTAACACAATCTAAAAAATGTCAAAAAATTCAAGTATATCTATTGATAAATCAAAATATTAATTATAATAATGAAGCATAATTTTTTAAAGGGGAAAGGTATGAAAGTATCGTTGAAACTGAAAATTTATTCCATTGTTATACTGCTTATTTTTATGGCTTTAATAATGGGAATTTATTCTTTTGTTGCTATGAATGTGGCAGAATTAATGGATGAATATAATACTGCTGTTAATACTTATATTCAAACAG
>CAMEOC010000036.1 GCA_945929285.1 uncultured Mucispirillum sp. | reverse complement strand
CAATTTAAAATATGCCCTTTATGAAAAAGGGTATAATACTACACTAGAATGTGAAATTATAAGAAATAAAAAACCTGTAACTAAATATATAAAACTTGTGCCTTATGAGGATAGTAGCGTAGATGATATGATAAAAGCCCATATAGAAAAAGTGAAAGGTAAAAAATAAGGGCAGGTAAAAATACATATTGATAAGCTTCAATATAAGGATTATAACATGGAAAGAAAAACAGCTGTAAAGATATTTAAAGCATTAAGTGATGAAAACAGACTTATGATATTAAGCCTTATTGGTAACAGCCAGATATGTGCCTGTAAACTTTTGGAAAATTTAGAAATTGGCCAGCCTACCCTTTCCCACCATATGAAAATATTGTGTGATAGTGGCATAGTGGAAGCTACAAAAGAAGGCAAGTGGATGTATTATAAAATAAATAAAAGTAAATATAATGAAACTGCCAAGTTTTTAGAAAGTGCTTTAAATAAAGATGCTTTAAACAGTATAAAATGTAGCAGCTGCTAATATAAAGCTTTATTATAAGCTTTTTTTGATAAATTATATATTGATATATATAAATATATAAATAAAAGGAATAAACTATGAAAGAAATAATGGTATTTATTCAAGAGAAGGTTTTAGGTATGAAGTTTTTAAACCAGTTAATAGGTAGCCTGCTTTCATATTTAGGTGTAGATATTAACAGCAAACTTGGGGGAGCTTTACAGTTTTTTTATATGATACCATAAAAATATTTATACTTTTACTAACAATGATATTTATAATATCATATATTCAAAGCTATTTTCCACCGGAAAGAAGCAGGCAGGTAATAGGTCAATATAAAGGCTTAAAGGCATTAATATTAGCTGCATTATTAGGAACTATTACGCCATTTTGTTCCTGTTCTTCCATACCTTTATTTATCGGTTTTGTAAGTGCTGGGCTTCCTTTAGGTGTGGTATTTTCCTTTTTAATATCATCACCTTTAGTGGATTTAGGCTCAATAGTGCTGCTTAGCAGTATGTTTGGGTTGAATATTACACTTATATATGTGGTATTAGGTTTAGTTTTAGCCATATTAGGTGGCTTATTAATAGATAAATTAAAAATGGAAAAATATATTGCATCATTTAAAACATACAACCAGTATGCAAATAATGATATTGCAACACTTAGCAAAAAAGAGCGTATAAATTTTGCAAAAGCCCAGCCAATGCAGGTATTAAAAAAAGTATATCTATACATATTTATAGGTGTAGCAATAGGTGTTTTAATTCACAATTACATTCCACAAAACTATATAAGCATGGTTTTAGGAAGCGATAAATTATTTGCTGTGCCTTTAGCTGCTGCCCTTGGTGCACCAATGTATGCAGATATTTTTGGTGTAATACCAATTGCCGAAAGCCTATACTTAAAGGGTGCTGGCTTAGGAACTGTTATGGCATTTATGATGGCAGTAACTGCTCTTTCTCTGCCTTCTATTATAATTCTTAAGCAGGTGGTAAAAGGCAGACTTTTATTTACATTTATATCTATTGTAATTATAGGTATAATCATAAGCGGATATATATTTAACTATATAGACAAATTAATATAAATGGAGGAAAAAACTATGTTTTTTAAAAAACAGACATCATGTTCATGTGGTGGAGCATGTAATGAAAATGCAGGAAGTGAAAAAATAAGCGTAGAAATTTCATCTATTAAAGTATTAGGTTCTGGCTGTAAAAACTGCCACACATTAAAAGCTAATGTAGATGAGGCATTAAAAGAATTAGGTATAAATATCCAGACAGAATATGTTACAGATATGCAGAAAATATTAAGCTACAATATATTAAGCACCCCTGCTTTAGTTATTAATGAAAAAGTAGTAAGTACAGGCAGAGTGCTTTCTGTAAAAGATGTAATGGATATCTTAAAATGAAAAAAAACATTGCTTTTATATGCAACCATAATTCCTGCAGAAGCCAGATAGCTGAATATTTTGGAAAGAAATATTTAAGTGATATGTATAATGTATATTCTGCAGGAAGCCAAATAAAATCAGAAATAAATAAAGATGCAATAAGGCTTATAAAAGAATTATATAATGATGATATATCACTTATGCAAAAACCAAAAACAATTAATTATATACCAAAGCCGGATATTATTATAAGTATGGGCTGTTATAATGGCTGCCCTTATGTAAATGAAGAATTTACAGCAGACTGGCAGCTAGATGACCCAACTGGCAAAAGTGATGATGAATTTATAAAAGTAATAAATGAAATAAAAGAAAAAGTATTAAATATAAAAAATAATGGTATATAAAATATAAGTGGGTAGATTTTTGCAAAATTTACCCACTAAAATATACCTATGGGTAAAAAATTGAAAAATTTACCCATTACTAAATATTATAAAAAAAGCCATTTTTAAAAAGGGCTTTTAAAGTTTATTAGCTAATTAATGGGTTTGATTTTGAAGGTCTGTTTACAACAGAGTTTAAATTCATTGCATTTAATTTTGCAATCCTGTCATCTATTGGTGGGTGAGTGGAAAACAGGCTTGCCATTTTAGCACCTGCAAAAGGGTTTGCAATAAACATGTGAGCCGTTGCAGGTTTAGCATTTTCCATAGGGTGCATTTGAATACCATATGCAATTTTATGTAAAGCAGAAGCTAAAGCTTTAGGGTTACCGCAAAACTGTGCCCCTCTTTCATCTGCAATATATTCTCTTGAGCGGGAAACTGCCATTTGAATAAGTGTAGCAGCCAGTGGAGCTAATATAATCATGGCAATAGAGCCAACCATACCCAATGGGTTTGAGTTTTCTTCATCATCATTATTGCCGCCGCCTAAAATCATAGACCATTGGAATATATCTACTATCATCATAATAGTGCCTGCCATCATGGCAACTATTGTGCCTATTAAAATATCTTTACCGTAAATATGGGCAAGCTCATGGCCTATAACCCCTGCTAATTCATCGTCATCTAACATATCCATTAATGTATTAGTAACAGCCACAGCAGCATGGTTTTTATTTCTACCTGTTGCAAAAGCATTCGGTGTGCCACTTAATATAATATATACTTTTGGCATAGGAAGGTTAGCATTTTTTGCAAGCCTTGCTACAATATTATAAAGCCTTGGGTTGTCAGCTGCGGTTACTTCTTGGGCTTTATACATTTTAAGCACTATTTTATCACTAAACCAGTATGAAAAAAAGTTCATACCTATGGCAAAAACAAAAGCCATAATCATACCTGTTGTGCCGCCTAAAAGCCTGCCTATTACTATTAATAAGCCTGTCATTAATACAATTAAAAAGACAGTTTTTAATGTGTTTGTTGTAGTCATCTCATTTCCTTAAAAATTTTATTTTATTAGTAGCTTATATCTACCATATGGTTACAAATATATTATGAATTATTATATATTCAATATGATTTATAAGAGAGTACACAATTTTTACAAAAATGTAAAAAAGATGATATTATCAATATATGAAAATTATACTATAATAATATTATGGTTTTAAAGCATTATTAATATGAAATATAAAAATAGGCTACTTATGAAAAAAATGCACCAATTTCTAACTTATACCCTGCTAAAAAGCTTTTAGCATCCATTTTCTTTTTGCCTTCTATTTGAAGCTCTAATATTTCTAAAGCATTTGTTTTGCAGGCTGCTATAATACTTTCTTTTGTAATATTTATAATAGTGCCTGCTTTTTCATTATGGCTGCATTCATATACTTTGCTTTTAAATATTTTAACCTTTTTATTATCTAAATTTGTATAGCTGGCAGGCCAAGGTGTAAAAGCCCTAATCATTCTTTCAATATAGGCAGCATCATTATCCCAGTTAATAAGCCCCATTTCTTTATTCATCATAGGTGCTTTTGTTGCATTTTGGTCATTTTGCTTTTCAGGAGTAATTTTTTCAAAATTATTAATTGTTTCTATTAAAAGTTCGGCTCCAGCAAAAGAAAGCTCATCAGCAAGTTCCCCAGCATTTTTATAAAGTATAGGTGTTTTTTTAGTAAGCAGAATATCCCCAGTATCCATACCAGCATCCATAAGCATAGTATTTACGCCAGTTTCATTTTCACCATTTAATATTGCCCAGTTTACAGGTGCAGGGCCTCTATATTTTGGAAGTAAGGAAAAATGCACATTAATAGATGCAATTTTAGGAATATCTAAAATCTCTTGAGGCAATATTTTGCCGTAAGCTACAACAGCAAAAAAATCAGGCTCAATCTTATTAATTATTTCCATAGCCTCATTATTGTTTTTGATTTTTTCAGGCTGGTATACATTTAAGCCTAAGGATAAGGCACACTCTTTCACAGGGGAAAAAGCCATATTTTGCCCTCTGCCTTTTGGTTTATCAGGCTGCGTGATAACTAAAGCCACATCAAACCCATTTTCAACTAATGCTTTAAGTGAAGGCACAGCAATTTCAGGTGTGCCCATAAATATTATCTTTTTCATGGGGCTATTATATATTAAGTTTTTAATTTAGCAAGAAAAATCTTTGAAATATTACTTGATATTAAAGATTAATTGTTTATACTATATAAAAAGCAAAAAGGTGAAAATATGGGAATATTAGCAAAACTTAAAGAAAACGCTTTAAAATTAGATAAATCTATTATTTTACCAGACGGTAATGATGAAAGAACCATTAAGGCAGCTTATGAATTGCTTCATGAAAATATATGTAAAGTAAGCCTTGTAGGTGATGCCAAATATATTTTACCAATATATGAAAAACTAAACCCAGAAAAAGATTTGCATATTATAGATATTAAAAATAATGAATATTTAGAGCAGTTTACAGAGCATTACTATGAAAAGCGTAAAAGTAAAGGCGAAACTAAAGAAAGTGCTTATAATTCTATTATCCGCCCATGTTATTTTGGAGCTGTTGCTGTTGATTTAGGTGTGTATGATGGCTGTGTGGCAGGCTCTCTTTCTTCTAGTGCAGAAGTTTTACGGGGAGCATTAAAAGGCATAGGTATGCAAAAGGGTATGAGTAAAATTTCATCTTTTATTATTATGGAAACACCTATTTTAGAATACGGTAGTAAGGGCACATTTTTCATGGCAGATATTGCTATAAACCCAAACCCAGATGCTGAAACTTTAGCAGAAATTGCCATTTCCACATCAGACAGCTATAAATTATTAATGGAAGAAGAAGCAAAAATTGCCCTGCTTTCCTTTTCCACTTTAGGCAGTGCAGAAGGTGAAAGTATAGATAAAGTTAGGCAGGCTTTAAATATAGTAAAAGAAAAAAGAAGCGATATTTTAATAGAAGGTGAAATACAGTTTGATGCTGCTTTAATAAAAGAAGTAGGTGCAAGAAAAGCCCCAAATAGCCAGGTGGCAGGAAATGCTAATGTATTTATTTTCCCTAATTTAGATGCAGGAAATATTGGTTATAAAATAACTGAAAGAATGTGTAAAGGAGCTTACGCCACAGGGCCAATACTGCAAGGCCTTGCAAAACCTATGAACGATTTATCTCGTGGCTGCTCATATACTGATATAAAAAATGCCGCATTAGTTACAATATACCAGTCTGGAATATAGTATGGTTAGTGTTTTACTGCTTATAATTTTAGGTGTTATTGTTGGTATATTAGGTGCTATTTTAGGTATAGGTGGTGGTATTATTATGGTGCCTGTGCTTACATTTTTCTTTGGTATGCCAATTCATGATGCCATTGCCATATCCCTTGTGGTAATAACTGCAAACAGTATGTCAACTTCTGCAGTTTATTTAAAAACAGGGGCTGCCAACTTAAATTTAGGTATAGCATTATCTACTGCATCTGTCCTTGGTGCATTAATAGGTAGTAAAACAGCAGTTCATTTACCAGAACATTTAGTTATGATAGTTTTAGGGTTTATACAGCTACTGATGGCATATTTAACATATATGAAAATGAAAAAAGGCTCAAAAGCCCATACAGAATCAACTGGGGAAGTAAAATCATTTTATTATGGGGAATATTACGATAAAGCAACACATAAATGGGTAAAATATAACCCAGTGAAAACAGGGTATAACTTTTTATTTAGTGCTTTTTCTGGTGTATTTTCCGGCTTAAGTGGTGCAGGCGGCGGAGCATTGATTATACCTGGTATGAATTTAATATCAAACATACCTATAAAAGCAGCCACAGCCACAAGCTCATTTATTATAGGTTTTACAGCAGCAGCAGGCAGTATAGTTTATATCCAGGCAGGGTATGTGGATGTAAAAGTAGCATGTTATATTATATTTGGCATATTTGCAGGCACATTTATAAGCATGCGCTATTTTTCAAAAATAACAGATAAAAAAGTTTCATACCTGCTTATACTTTTACTTTTACTGGTGGCATTTCAAATGATTTATGAGGGGGCAGCAGGGTTGTGCAAGAAATAAGAAATATTACAGCACTTTGTATGAAGTATCTTTTTTACTTTATACTTTTAATGATAGTTTTTGCATTTATTGTAACAGGTTTTGAGTATGCAGGTATAAAATTTATACATGTAAAAAGTGATTATGTATTCTATATTGCTGCACTAATTGTATGTATTTCACCATTTATATGGGCATTTTTATATATACTAGGTTACTTATTAAGGGGTAATATAAAGGCTGCATTAATGGGTGTTTTACTGGTGTTTGTTTTAGTGCTGTCTTTTTTTATGAAAAATATATAGTATATTTATTTAGATTTAGTGCTAATAAGCTTTTTAATGGCAGCTTTATCCTGCTCTTTCATCATAATGATGCTAACGCCTGCTTCTTCGTTATTTCTCCAGATAATTTTACCAATAAATGAGCTAAAAGATGGAGTTTCCGGCAGTGTTTTAAAGTTAAGGCATTTTAAGCACTGGTGGTCTTCTAAAGCATGTTTTGTGCGAAATTCTAAAATATCGCCCTTTTTAATATTATTGTTATGGCGTATGGTAATGGAAGCCAGTGATATACTTACAACATCTATGGTAAAGCACTGGCCATAATCTAGTGTTTCAGTTTTATCATCATAAGAAATAAGGGGGAGAACACACATTTTAGTTTTTATTGCCACATGACCAAATTTTTTTCTTCTAAAACTAAATAATTTTTTAAACACTAAATTACTCCCAATATATTAATCAATAAGTTATAGCACATGTTTTTAAATTTGTAATCAAAAAAATAATATAATATATAAAATAATTGGGTAATATTTTGGTAATATTTTGGTAATATATTTATAATTATAGGAAAAATTAATGTAGAAAATGTAGAATGCAGGCTAAAAAATAAGATATATTAAATATTCATAACTTTTAGCCTGCTTATATTTGATTATTTATAACCACCTGCTGCCTGTAAAAGCCCAAGTATTTCTTTAGAGCCTTCGTTATAAGCTATAAGGTAAGGTGAAACACCGTCGTTATTTTTCTTGTTAGGGTCTGCACCTGCTGTTAAAAGCATACGAACCATTTCAGTATTTTTAAGTTTTGTAGCCCATATAAGAGCAGTATCCCCATTTTTATTTGCAGTATTAACTTGAGATTTTGCTTTTATTAAAGTATCCACCATGGTAGCATCTGCAGAAGTAACAGCTATAATTAAAGGAATATTGCCCTGGTTGTTTTTAATATTTACATCTGCACCGTTTGCAATTAAAGCTTGTGTAATATATAAATAGTTATTGGCAACAGCTGTAAAAATAGGTGTGTTACCAGTATTTTTATCCCTTGCATTAGGGTTTGCTCCCATTTTTATGGCATTTACTGCACCATCTGTGTCGTTTCTAGCCACTTGAGCAAATAAAGCAATGGAAGCATCATCAAAGGTTTTCATATTTTGCCCTATGATTCTTTGCAGTTGTGCATAGTCGTTATCTTGAGCTAAATCGTAAGCTGTTTTATCATCTTTATTTTTAATCTGTATATCCGGTTTATTTTTTAATATTTCCCTAACCATTGGAGTATCACCATTTAATGTGGCAGTCATTA
>CAMEOC010000035.1 GCA_945929285.1 uncultured Mucispirillum sp. | reverse complement strand
AGATGTAGAACTTGATGACAGAACTGTAAGAATATTAGGAGAAATAAAATGACTGACAAAGAAAAAATACAAAATATGTTTAATCGTTTCTACAATTTTAATGAAGATACTCAAAAAATAAAAAGGGATTTCCTTGCTAATAAGGAATTATATTCTGAGATCCTGGGAAATACGCTAAAAGCTATACGGGAAATCGAAAAGCTTTTAAATATAAAACTGTCGGAGCACTATATAGAATTTTTACAGGCAGGAATTGGTAATTATATATATAATCCTGATTCCATAGATGAATTCAGAGCTTATGATGCAGAAGAATTATATGGTTTTAATTACATCGGCGAAAAAGTCGGTGACAGCGCTATTGAAGAGTTAAAAGATTTCCTGATTGTTGGACAGGATGAGGGAGAAAACAGTTATTTTTTTGACATCCACAATACATTACATTACGGAATTAATACTTTCTGGAGAGTGGATAGAAGCTTATGTTCTGATTTTGAAATAGTCGGTAAGACTTTTATTGATTTTTTAGAACAGATTGTATTGCGAAAACCAATCAATGCGTTACACCCTTTTGAAAAAGAAAAAAAAACAATATCTGGAAATAATAAAGCTTTTTTTATTAAAAAGCTTTGCGAACAAATGTCAGCAGATGAATTATACATTGCAAGTAATAAAATCAGTGTCTCAAAAAATTACCTGTCAGAAATAAAGCGACGTAATGATGTCCGGTTTATTTCAACAGAATACAGCAATCAGCATATTGAAACTCTAATAAAACTTCAAAATATAATGAATAATGCATTCCCGACTTCATTTGTATTTTTATTGTTACATTTAGATGACTTTTCTTTTTATCAGGGAAATATATTTTTTTTGTTGTTGCTGGATGAGCAATTAGAAGTGCTCAATATTGGGAAAAAATCAAAAACATATTTAAAAAATATGTTTATTTTTGCATGTAATTCTTATTCTTTATTTTCAAAAATAAACGGAAGTTACTTTGATTATTTTTTCATTGACCCGACAAATAAACTTGGCGAAGGGCCGGATGCAATTTATATGATAAGTGAGAAATCCAAGAAACTTGCGGAAGCCTGTCATATTGCAAAAGACATTGCAGATTTCTTCCGGAGTTTTGCTGAAGGGAAAGAACTGAACACGACACCGATTGGTATAATTCCAGGGAAATGAAAACAAGTAGCAGCAGCAACCAGTAAAGAAGCGATAACACAGATACAAAAGTACTGAAAGTCTATGCCGATCCGGAACAGATGACAAACGGTAGTATGGAACATTATTTTAATATACCGTTGTCTGTTAGGGATTTTGGAAGATTAACAGCAAAAGAATTTCTTGCCCAATTAAAGCAGAATCTTGAGTTACGTCTTAATAAGTATTAACCATCTGTCACCCTACAGAAAAGACATTTTGAAAAATCAAGGTTGTGGAATACTATTGTCATAAAAAAAGAGTGGATATCCTGGATAATAACCACATTGAGAAATCTTACCTGGTTGGATTATAATTCAGGTGGAAAAGAAATTGTAAAAGAATATGAGGACTGTGAATTGGCTATAATAATGTTCTTATTAGAGGGAGAGTATTCATTTATTAAAATATTCCCCGTTTGGAAGGTTGAAGTTGATATTCAAATCATTTATAATTCTGATAAGTCAACAAAAAGACCTTTAGGTTTTTTTGTTGAATATAAAATTGATGGAATAGAACAGAGTCCTATTTAGCATTATAATTAATTAAACTTCGAGGCTTATATGGCAGATTTATATAAAGAATTAGGTAATTTGATAGTTGAAACCATAGATGATGAATGGAAAAAGGTTGTCATAAAAATCACTTCATCCATGAACAAAATGTGTATATTTGATTGTTCATATTCAGTTAATTCAGAAAAATCTAGAGCACGTGTTGCAATCTTGCACGAATATGGAATTGATTTAAATTCACCTGCAAATGGTGTATTTTTACCTTACCAAAAGAATGAATTTGTTACAACCGAAGTAATGCATTGTGGTGGGCATTTGAATTCATATTTTGATGAAGTTTATGAACGCTTAAATAGTATTGTATATGATGCAATTGAAAAAGAGTGTTCGGATGCACAAATACAGAAACTAATATGTAATGAGCTTCAAAAGATACGAAGAGATTTATTAAATGGATTGTTGAAAGTTCATAATTAAGGAGTTTTTTATGAAAATTTACAAATTAAATCTTGATGTTGATAATTATCAAGGTTGTTTTATAAACGAAACAAATCTAACTAAGAGAGATTTTAAAGAAATAAATAGAGGTCGAAAATTAACTTTTAAAGAAGGATGCATAACTTTTAACTATGCAAATGATGAAGGATTAAAAATAGGTGATGTTATTAGGTGCTGGGATTTTAGAGGACTTTTAATTAATAACCGAACCTATAATATTTTTAATAAAAATGAAAAATTTGAGATTCAGTATATAAGATTTCAAGATGATTTCATATTACTAAATAATTTAAAAGTGATTGATGCATTAAATAATAATAAAACTGTATTTGAATATCTTGACAATGATATTATAGGAGTAGAGAAATATTGTTTTAAAATGCTTGATTTTCCACCACTTTTTCAAACATCCCGTTTTGATGGAATTGTTGACATGAAATATTTCGTAACTGATGAATTTTTAAATATAGTAAATGAAAACCAGCTTAAGGGTTTTAAATTTATAGAAGCTTGGGATAGCGAAAAGGACTAATTATGACAAAAATCACCGGAACAAACACATACATAGACGTAGAACTCGATGGCAGAACTGCGAGAATCGCAGGCGAAATGATAGTTGGCGGTTTTGTCTGTTATAAAAGTTCAATGAAAAACTGGCTTATACCAGAAAGCGAACCATTAACCGAAGAAGACAAAAACGAGATAATCCAAAAAGTAACTGAAAAAACTGTTGGTTCGCATATGGTAATAACTTTTGAATAACCCTCCCCCTATCTCCGTTTTAGGTAAAGAGAAAGCACTGGCATTGTGTGCTGAATTTGGTGGTTCGTCTATTTATATACCAAAACAAGAAACACTAAATCGTGAGTTGCGTAATAAAGAGATTATAGAAGAATATAAAAATGGTGTATCACTTCACCAACTTCGTAAAAAGTACCAACTCTCAGAAACAACACTGCGAACTATTATTTTTAAATAAATTCATTTCAAGCCCTTGTAATAAATCAAGGGTTATTTTTTAATTTCTGTTTAAATATTTTTATCTGTGCATACTTGATGCATATCTGTAAAATTTTTTAACTACACTTTATCGCAATATCAGTCTATTTCTTATCGTCATTTTAAATAAGTAACGGGGTATTTTGATTATATTGAAGATTTAATAGAATTTAATAGAAAGGGAAAATACTTTTACTATGGAAGAATTTTCTGCAAGTGTAAATGAATTTTTAAATTTTAGAAGGTATGATATTTTATCGGATAAAGGCAAAGTTTCAACGGAACAGGCAAAAGAAAAGGCAGAGCAAGAGTATATTATTTTTAATAAAACACAAAAAATAAATTCTGATTTTGATAAATTCTGTAAAAGTGCACTGGAAAAGAAAAATATATAATATCCTAAAATCATGTATATATGTAAAAAAATACTTGATATTTTACTTATTATAAATATACTGCTATAAAAATAATTAAAAAAATAAAAGGTGTTAAGTTATGGGAATTTTAGAAGGAAAAAAAGCATTAGTTTTTGGTATTGCAAGTAATTTAAGTATTGCTTACGGTATTGCAAAACAATTAAAAGCAGAAGGGGCAGATGTGGCATTATCTTATGTGGCAGCCCATGAAAAACGCGTTAAACCTATTGCAGAAGAATTAGGCTCTACTTTTGTAGAAGAATGCGATTTAGCAGATGATAATGCAATAGAAGAATTAGTTAATAAATATGAAGCAAAATTTGGAAAAATTGATATAATAGTTCACTCTGTTGCATTTGCTACAAGAGAAGCACTTTCTGGCAGATTTTTAGAAGTTACAAGAGATGATTTCTTACTTTCTATGAATGTAAGTGTTTATACATTAATTGCTGTTGTGAAAAAATTTGAACGCATTATGAGCGAAGATGCAAGCGTTATTACTCTTACATACTATGGCAGTGAAAAAGTTGTGCCAAACTACAATGTAATGGGTGTGGCAAAAGCTGCATTAGAAGCAACTGTTCGTTATTTAGCTGTTGATTTAGGTAAAGATGGCAGAAGAATAAATGCAATTTCTGCAGGCCCTATTAAAACATTATCAGCAGCAGGTATTGCAGGCTTTAAATCTATGCTTAATAATAACGAACCGCGCATACCGCTTGGTAGAAATGTTGATATTGATGACTGCGGTAATATGGCAGCATTCTTATTAAGCCCAAAAGCTAAAAATGTAACAGGCTCTGTGGTTTATGTAGACGGCGGCTTTAATATTACAGCTATGTAATAAAAGGTAGTATATATGCAAAGATGGTTAAATATTATACAAAAGGCTTTTCCTTTTTTTGAAGATAATACTAATAATAAGGATAATCTTTCTTTTTCTATTTTAGAAAGTGTAGATGAAAAATCACTTAAAATAGAAAAAACATCTGAAAAAGGCATCTGTTTTTCATGGCATGATAATGAAAACAGCTTTCTTGCTTCCATAATAGAAGAAGAAGGCTCTCAGGTGGAAGAAACACAAGATAAACTAGAGGTAATATTTGACCGTCTTTTTGAAAATACATCATCTGAGCTTTATGCTGCAAGAAATGTTATTATTGATGATATGTTTGGCTTAGAAGTGCTAGGCGGTAATAATATAGATGACAGCACATACGATGTATTTTATGGGCTTTACCTTGCAGGAGCAGATAAATCTTATGTAATTATAGGCTTTGGCAATGATGAAGTTGGAAATGTATTTGAAAAATTAACAGGGCTTTCAAGACTTTTTTCTAGAAAGCCTTTTCCTGCTCTTATAAGCAAGGGTAAATCAGATGATAATGAAATAAAAGCATTACGAGTGCTTTCAAATTCATTACAGCCAGAAATAAACCTTGACTGGCAAATATTAAGCTGCACTTTCTATGTAAAAGATGGCAAGTTAGATAATAACCAGGAATCTTCCTACCTGCTTTTATCAAAAGAGGGTATAGAAGAAATGGATTTTAATGAGCTTTACAATGAAAATATAGAAAGTGATATAACTTTATTTTTAAAAGCAATACCTGTTTATGATATTGCAGGCTTTACTGTTACTCTTTTTAAAGATGGCAGGTATGGTGTTACATACTATCCTTATGAAGATGAAGATTATGAAGAACACGACCACAGCCATGATGAAAGTTGCACCCATGAACATTATTATGAAGATGAAGAAAACGATTATTTTCCCACAAAAGGCAGCGAAAAAGAATATGCTTTAAGTTATATGAATAATCTTCACAGTAAAATATTATCTGCTGTGCCTGAGTGGAATAACGGTATGGTTTTAATACAAAATAACGAAAATTTTACAATGGTTTACCCATACTATAATAAAAATAGTAAGCCATATATAGAAATAAATATTATAGAAAACATATCTGATGATATATCAGATGATGAAATTATGGAAGAACTAGGCACAGAATATGGTAAATATTACCCTGCAATGTATGATTACTTTGGAGATAGGGTAGATGATGAAAACCTATTTACAGTGCTTTTTAACTTTAAAAATAATGATAATAAAGTAGATGAAAAAAGCCTTGTATATAAAGAGTTTAGTTTTTCATACTTTACATCAGTAGAAGAACTTGGGGAAAATAATATTGATTCATCTCTTATTAGCATTGCAGATGAGGCAGAAAATCTATTTATAGAAAGCCCATACTGTTTTATTTCCTTAATTGTGGAAAAAATAAATAATGAAATAAAAATAAATAATATTACATGCTATAATACAAATCTTATTGCTGAAGAAATAAAAGTTGATAATAACTTTTCTAATGTATTAAAAAACATAGAAAATATATATAAAGAAACCATAATAACAAGTGAAAAAATAGAGTTTATAATATTTCCTAATGGCAAAATAGGAATATTAAAATAAAAAAAATTGCATATTTAATAAAATTTTATTTGACAATTTTGCATAAAATTCTTATTATCATTTTTCACTATGCAGAATATAGACCTACATATTAGGTTGTTCTTATAAATTTTATGGAGGCAGAAGATGGCACAGCTTACTTTAGCAAAGCGTACCAACTTAAAGAAAGTTCGTAAACAAGGTTTTCGCGCAAGAATGGCTACTAAAGGTGGCAGGTTAGTTTTAAAAAGAAGAAGAGCAAAAGGTCGTAAACGCCTTGCAATTTAAACCTGAAAGTTTTCCCCGTAGTATGCGTATCCGTAAAACAAGGGAGTATAATGCTCTCTATACGGGGAAACGAGTTTCAGGCCCATTATTTGTAATCCATTATAAATACATGGGCACACACTCTAAAGCAGGAATCACTGTAAGTAAGAAAGTTAGCAAATCAGCAGTTGTGCGTAACACATTAAAACGCAGGCTTAGGGAAATATACCGTTTAAATAAAACTATAATCCCTGAAGGTATTTCTTTAGTTATTAGAGTGCTGCCAAAAGCAGCAGGGGCTGATTTTTATGAAATTAAAAGAGAAATTCTTTCACTTTTTACACTTATTGCATCCAAAAAACATAGCAATAATGTTGATTAAGTGTTATAAATATTGCATTTCCCCATATTTGGGAAACCACTGCCGTTTTTACCCAAGTTGTTCAATCTATGCAGTGGAAGCTTTTCAAAAAAAAGGTTTTTTTAAGGGCCTGTTACTTACTATATGGCGTGTCCTGCGATGCAACCCTTTTAATAAAGGGGGCTATGACCCTGTAAAATAGGGTATTTATTTTATTATAAGGATATTTTCGTTATGGATAAAAGGACCATTTTAGCCCTTGTGCTTAGTTTTGTAGTTATTTTTGGGTGGACATATGGTGTAGTGCCATTTTTCACACCAGAAACACCAGTAGAAGATAATGCTTCTTCAAAAATACCAGCATACCCTGCTGAAAATTCTGTTGCAGATAACATTACAGCTGAAAAAGTAGAAATAAAAGAGCAATCACCTCAGGCTGTTAATCCTGATGATATTACAGTGGAAAAATCTAAATTAATGGAAGTAGCTTTTAACAGCCAAACAGGTAATATTAGAAGTGTTTCCCTTATAAACTGGCAGGATACGGAAGGCGGTTTCGTTACTTTTAATAAAAACGGCAATACAGACTATGCAAATCTTTTAACACCTGTTACATCAGGTTATAAAAAAACAGTTACCAATAAAGATGATAGTGTTGTAGTTGCTTTTACAGCAGAGTCTGGCTCATTAATTATTACAAAATCTTATGAATTATCTAACACCAGCTATTTAATAAACACTACTGTAAGTGTTGTAAATACTGGTAATGCATCACTTAGTGTTCCATTAAATGTAAAAATAGGTCCAAAACTTGGCAGCGGCTTTGAAGATAGTATGTATGTTTTTGAAGGTGCAGTTATTACAAACGGCAGTAAAACATATAGAGTAAAAGCAGATGATGATGATAAAGAAACATTAGATAATGCCGTTTGGGCAGGTTATACATCTAAATATTTCTTATTTGCAGCAGCAAGTAATGAATTATTTAAAAAAGCAGAAATATCTCAAGAAAACAATAATGCAGTGGCTTCTATAAGCACTGATTTTATTGTAAACCCTTTAAGCAGATATGATGCTTCTTTTCAATTTTATGTAGGGCCTAAATATTATGATGAATTAAAATCATACGGCCTTTCATTACAAAAAAGTATGGATTACGGCTGGTTTTATTTTATAGCTATTCCTATGCTTTATATTTTAAATTTCTTATATGATATTTTCCATAACTATGGTATTGCTATTATTATTCTTACAATTATAGTAAAAATATTAACTTTACCACTTACTATGAAAAGTATGGTTTCTATGAAAGAAATGACGAAGTTACAGCCAAAAATGATGGAGCTTCGTGAAAAATATAAAAATGATCCAGCTAAACTTAACCAGG
>CAMEOC010000034.1 GCA_945929285.1 uncultured Mucispirillum sp. | reverse complement strand
GCCGTCTTTTACACTATGCAGGTTTTGAGTTCTTCTGCCTATTTCATCATCTAATGCTTCTATAAATAAAGGATAATCTACCTTTTGGTTGTATGGGTCCCTATCTTCTAAATAGCCAAACTTAGTTTCTTCATCATCTATTTCTACTGGCATAATATAGGCTGTCTGCAGTGATTTTGGTAAGCCTTTTTCATCCATAGCACAAACTGTTACACTATCAAGCCTTAAAAGTGCCAAGTCTGCCATATCATCATTATCTAGTAAATCACCTTTTGGATGGGTATGTATTAACCGTAAGCCCCTTAACCTGCCAGGAGCTAGCTTAAACCTTGATAATACTGGTATTGTAATACTATCGTTATCCCCTGCTAAAACATACTCTATTTTGCCATAACGGTTCATAATTAAGCCTAACTGCCTTGCTGTTTCATAAGAATATAAGCATAACTGTTTTAAAATATCTATGCTTATTACATCACTACCGTGGTTTTTTTTGCTTAAAAACTTTTCTAACTGTTTTATTTTTTTTTGGGATATACCCTCAAGATTTCCGTATAATATGATTTTACCCTGTTTTCTTTTTTATGCTTATACTATGATATATTTATTTTTTCAATATTTTTATGTGTTGACTTATATTTATTCTTTATTTATATAAAAAATATGTATAATGAGATTTATATTGATGAAAACTACCTTATTATTTTTAAAGAACATGGTGTGTATGTTATTCAAGACAGGCATAACCTGCATACTCCGTTAATTGATATATTAAGGCAACATTATGGAGAAAATATTTTTGTCTGCCACAGGCTTGATGCTGGCACTGCCGGGCTTATGATTTTTGCTAGAAATAAAAAAGCCCACATCTATATTTCAAAACTTTTTGAAGAAAATAAGGTGCAAAAATATTATGTAGCCATAACTTCTGCCCCAATATATAGCCAAACTTTAATGCTACCTATTGCTAAAAAAAACCATGGTAAATACGGTATTAATTTTAAAAGTGGCAAAAAGGCTGTTACTTCTTTTATTAGCCTTTCAAGTAACAATAAAGAAAGCCTTGTAATATGTAGGTTATATACCGGTAAAACTCATCAAATAAGAGTCCATTTAAAAGCTTTAAAAGCTCCACTTTATTATGATTTTTTATATAATAGTAAAATAGATAGTAAAAACCTTACTTTACAGTGTATTTATTTAGGTTTTTATGATATATTTAAAAATAAATATTTATCTTTTAAATCAGATATTTCTTCTTTTATGGGTGAAGTTATTAAAACTCTTGAATTATCTGATAAAGTTGTGTATCAATATGAATATGAAAGTGAAAAAGAATTATAGTAATATTTTAGTTTTTAACCCTGCATTTTTAGGGGATGCTGTGCTTGCTACTCCTTTAATTAAAGCACTTCGTTTTTTATACCCTAAAGCTAAAATTACCCTTTGTGTTAGGCCTGAAAATGCAGATCTTTTTAGTAAATCAAACTTTATTGATGATGTAATTATATTTGATAAATACTATACTCAAAAAGGTTTTTCTGGATTTTATAAATTTTATAATATTTTAAACAGTTATAAGTTTGATTTGGTGCTAAACCTGCATTTATCTATTCGCTCTACACTTATATTATCATTTTTAAAAAATGCTTATGTGGTTGGTTTTACTTCTGCTGTTATGAGCTTTTTATTTAATGCCCGTATTAAAAGAGACTGGTCTATACATGAAGTAGAAAGAAATTTAAACCTGCTAAAACCCTTATGTGATGATTATTCTTTAGAAGAAGCAAAATCTATTGGTGGTAAACCAGAAACTTATATAGATATTAATATTAAAAATAAAGTTACAGAATATTTAACTTCTGTTTTACCTGGCAAAAAGTTTGTGGGTATATTTTTAGGCAGTGTTTGGCCTACAAAAAGATATCCTGCTGAATATTTTGCAAAAGTTGCAAATGCTCTTTATGAATTAGGCTATTGTATATGCCTTTTTGGCGGCACTGGCGATGTGGAAAGTGTAAATGTATTTTTAACCCACTATAAATATCCTTTTTTTGATTTTGCTTATAAAACTTCTCTTTATGAGCTTCCTGCCTTTATGGCTTCTATGGATTTAATAATTGTAAACGATACAGGGCCTATGCATATTGCTGTTTCTGCAGGTGTTACTACTATTACTATTTTTGGTCCTACTGCAAAATCATTGGGCTTTGTGCCTTATGATAATGATAGTATAGTTGTGGAAAATAATAATGTTTCTTGCAGACCATGTGGTAAACATGGCCATAAAAAATGCCCTAAAAATCATTTCAAATGTATGCTGGAGCTTGACCCACAAAATGTAATTGATGCAGCATTATCTATTTTAAATAATAAAAAGGTATAATATGAAAAATATATTAGTTGTTCGCTTTAGCTCCCTTGGTGATATTGTTTTAACTACTGGCGTTATTAAATATGTATATGAAAAACTTGTCGGCGATGTTGCTTTTGATTTTTTAACCACTTCCCACTTTGCAGGAGTTTTGCAGGAGTTTCCTTACATTAGAAATGTTTACTGCATAAATAAAGGTGATTCTTTAGTGCAACTAAATGAAGTAATTTCCACCATGCCAGAATATGATTATGTTTTTGATTTGCATGATAATATCCGCTCATTTTTCACAAGGCTTGTTAATTCCAGCAATAACTATGTTTATAATAAAAACTCAACTGCAAGAAGATTATTTGTAAAATACAGGCTTTTTAAATCAAAACTTAACACCCATGTGGTTATGAAATATTTTATGCCTTTTAAAAAAGCATTTAATTTAGATATGCCTGCATTGGAAGAACTTCGCCCTTACCTTAAATTATCTTCTGATATAAAAGAAAATCAACATGATAAGCATATTGTAATTCACCCATTTGCTTCAAAAAATACTAAAATTTGGCCTTATTTTACAGAACTCGCTTCTATTTTAGTAGATAATGGGTTTATGGTTACTTTTGTGGGTGATGGCAATATTGAAATGCCTGCTCATGTTATTAATAAAACAGGTAAAATATCTCTTTCTGCACTTAATGAAATAATATCATCAGCTACCTGCTTTGTAACAACTGATTCAGGACCTTTACATATTGCAACAGCTTTAAATATACCTACCATTGCCATATTTGGACCTTCTACAAAAGAGCTGGGCTTTTACCCAGAATTTAAAAATGTAAAAGTTATAGAATATATTGGCTTAAAATGCAGACCATGCCATATTCACGGCACATACCAGTGCCCTAAAAAACATTTTAAATGTATGCGAGATATTGGGGTGGAAGAAATTCGCTATCACATAAATAATATGCTTGCAGATACAAAAAAATAAGTTATAATTTATATATGAAATATATTATTACTTTTATATTATTTTTCTTTTTTACTTTACCATTATATGCTCAAAGTGTTTTTGAGTATAAATATACTTCTGGCTATAAAGCGCCAGATACTGAATTTGCTCTTGATTATATTAAAAGGACTATCAAGCCTAAATTTCCAGAAAACACCCATATTAATATGCAAAATATAAAATTAAATAAAGAAAATTTTATAGTTATATCATTTTATTATTCTGAATATGACGGAGCAACTAGGGGAGAAAGTAAATATTTTATTTCCTTTTGGAAAGTTTATTCTGATTGTATATATTGTATTGGCTCAAATATTTTAGATATATATGACCCGGAAGTTACATACTCTAATAATATTATAACCATAAAGGGTAAAAAACGCTATGAGCCTTTAAATGTATATTACTATTCTTTTATATATAATAATCATACTATTTACTATAATTCTATACTTGGTATTTTAAAAGATGGCGATAATAATATAACTTCTAAATACTTTTTTTCGCCAAATGATAAAAAAGTAAATATAAACTCTATTTTTGCAGACTATTTTATTAAGGATAACTAATATGCCTTTTTATGTTTTTTTTATTATTTTATTTAGTTTTTTTTCTTCTTATGCTTCAGAATTTTTCAACCCTAATAAGTATGCTTATAAAACATATAATTATTATGATGCTTTAGATTATCATTTTTCTTCTGCCAATATTGCAGCTTATAATATATCATCTTATAAAGAATATGAAAATGCTCTAGCAGGTAATTCTTCCCTTAACCTTACCCTTGATTTTATTAATACAAGCTTTTCCATAGGTGATAATAACTATAAGTCTTTACTTTTAATTGGCACAAGTAATGATTCTATGATGAGGCCAGACGGGGCAGGTGCAGGCTATATTACCATATGGGTGCAAAATGGAGATAAATACAGCCTTGTTGCATCCAATGAAATATATGCCATATATGGTGCTTCCATTTCTTTTAATGATGAAAGCAATACTTTAGAGATAGATTCGCCTATGGGCCAGTGCGAAATACTGTTTTTAAAAACAAGCCTTTTATTTAGTACTAATAAAGTTTTTTATAATAATGTAATAATGACTATGATTACAGCAGAAAACACCATGAAAGATGAAGTGCTTTATGATAGAAATAGTAGTGATAAAAAATATCTTTTAAATAATAAAAATGGTTTAGATTTTCTTTATTGATTATATTCTATTTTCTATATGCAGGCTTTTTATAATATTTTTTTTAAATTAAAATATAAATTATTACTTTTATATTACTATGCCATTTTACATGAGTCTATATATATTTAGTTATTCTTTTTATTATGTGTTATGTATTATTAAAGTTTTTAAAATATAAAAATATGGGAGCATATGCTCCCATATTTATTTTGTATTTTTATTTATTGTAAGCATTCTGCCAGCATAAATATTATTGCCTGCAATTTTATTTGTTTTCTTTATACTTGCAACAGTTGTATTAAATTTTTTAGCAATAGACCATAAAGAATCGCCACTTCGCACCCTGTATTTTACAGCCACCTGCCGTGATTTGCTTTTTGAAGCATATCTTGCATTACTATAACCGTCTCTTGTAACCATTATAAACTGACCTGGGTATATTCTGCTTGGTCGAATATTTGGGTTTAACTTTTGCAGGTCTTTCATTCTCATATTATGGTTATGAGCTATACCAATAAATGTATCACCTTTTTTTACTTTATAGTATTTTGGGTCTATTTTGCTTAGCACATCTGCAAATGCTTTATCTATTTTTGCATTTGTCATATCTTCTATTGGTATAAAAACTTTTCTTGCAGTTAATAATGTTTCCCTGCTTATACCGTTTACCCTTAGTATATCGTCTTTTGTAACGCCATATTTTTCTACAATTTGTGCTATTTCTTCCCCTCTTTTGCCTTCATATATTTTATATCTTGCCCTTTCTTCTGCTGAAGCTTTTGCAAGTATATCTTGAGCCTGCTTATCTTTTTTATATGGCACTCTTATGCTGTATTCTTTTGGTGGAGTAAGGGGCAGTTTTAATGCCGGGTTTAAGTCCCTCATAACATCATAGCTTACACCTAATTCATCAGCCAGCCAGTAAATATTTGTGCCAGCTGGTGCATTTATTGTAGAAAATAGCATAGGCATTTCAGAAGGTGGAGTAAAGCCATATTTTAAATAGTTTTTATAAATAATAAGCTGTGCTAAATATTTTGGCACATAATCTCTTGTTTCTAATTTTAATGTATTTCTACTGGATATTTTAAAGAAATCGTTTGTATCGTGTTTTTCTATGGCCCTTGCCATTCTAGTAGGCCCTGCATTATATGCAGCAAGAGCTAAATACCAGTCACCAAACCTATCATACAATGCTTTTAAATATTTTGCTGCTGCTCTTGTGGATTTTTCAAAATCTCTACGCTCATCTACCCAAAAGTCCTGCTCCATACCATACATTTTACCAGTGCCCTGCATAAACTGCCACATACCAGCTGCACCTGCATGGCTTACAGCATGGGTATTATAACCGCTTTCAGTAAAACCAAGCACCACTAAATCAGAGGGAAGCCCTTCCTGAATAAATATATCCCGTACTAAATACATATATTTATTAGACCTGTTAAGCCAGCTTTGGGTGCTTGCAGGCACTCGCTCTGTAAAATATTTAATATAAGCGTTTACCCTGCCTGTCATTGCTATAGGCACATTAAACTCTTTAAACTCTTTATAATAAGTTTCGCCATTTTCTGCACTTTCTATTTGGTATGAAGAATATATACTTAAATCAGGCAAAGGAAGAATATGCTCATCAATAGCAGTAAATATTTCATAATATTCACCTTTTTCTTTACTTACTTTTCCTGCTTCTCTTAAAGTTTCTTTTACCTGGTTATTTGCTGTTCCTGCACAGCCTGTTATAACCATTAATGCTGCTATTACTAAACTTATTCTTCCTTTCATCATGCACTTCACCTATGGTAGTAATTCTTCCCCTTCGTATTGTTTTGGCCTGTATGTAGCTTTTTCTACCAGCTTTTTACCATCTGAATATAATAATATACTGCTTCTTATGGCATAGCCGTTTATTATTTTTTCTATACCTGTAATATATTTTCCAGTTGTATCTTTATTAACCACTTTATTTATATAAGTAATAATATCGTAACCTAAAGCACCTTTACCACTTAAAGGCATACCATAAAATCCTTTAAAATCTGCTGCAACCCTCGTATACTCTGGGTTATTAACTAAATATGAAGAAGTTAAAATATATGTTCCTTTAAAATAACTTCTTTGGTCCTCTGATATTTCATATTCTGGAATGTATGCTGTCATTATTAATACATCCTGCAAAGTAGAGTTAAACTGGTAATATTTTGCAATAGGTAGCACTTCTAATATCTCTTTTTCATCTGCTATTATTATAATAATAAATCTTTCTTTTTCTTTTTCTTCATCTGCAAAAATATTTTGCATTGTTCTTTGGTGGTCTTTAATATCCACTTTATATACTTTTTTACCACTGCTTTCAAAACTATCAGCAATTATCTTGCCATGTGGCTCATATTTTTCAGAATTTACTATTACAGCCATTTTTTTATCTTTTACAATATTTAACCCTGTTGCTACTTCACTAAGCTGTAAATAGTCTACCCCCAGGTTTGATTTTACTCCACCTATAAATAAATCATAACTATCAAGCCTTAATAGCATATCTGTTTTACTATTTTCATCTGCTGCAAAATCTGATACTGGTTTTATTTGGTAATTATTGTTATATTTTCCCATACCATATATTATACCTGCAGCCACATCATCAAAAATATCGCCCCCTGCAATATTAATATTTGCATCTGGTTTTATATCAATATTTTTTATTTCATCATTTACCATATCTTTTCCATCAATATTATCTACTGCACCGCCAATACCTAAAGCTTTTAAGTATTCTTCGTATGTCATATTATCTGTAACTATTGGTAAATTTTGGTTTGCTATTTCTTCTGCTGCTTTTTCTTGAAATTTTTGTTTTCCATTTACAGCCACATCAATACAAGAGTTTATTTCCCCATCGCCTATAACTAAAACACCATACTGGTTACAGTATATCTGCATAACTCGCATAAAAACTGGTGTTCTTCTCATTTCCTTTACCTGGTTGCTTAAATTAATGGCAGCACCTTTTTCCCCTTCCCTTAAAAGTGATTCCATTTTCCAAAGCCTACCAAATATACTCATTTCTTCATTTAAGTTTTTTGAATTATAGCTTTTATCAATTAAAAGCCTGCCGTAGTTTTCATCACCATAGTAAAGGTAATATGAGCCTAAAAGCAGTGTGGCAGAATCTGCAACAAATAAATCAGGGTTTACTGTTAACTCCCTAAGTTTTACAATATCTTGGTTTTGCAGCTGCCTGGCAGCATAATATTCAGGGTAAAATGTTTTTGCAGATTTACTTTTTACGCCGCAGCCTGATAATATAACTATTAGGCTAATAATTAATAATACAGTAAGTCCGTGTAATTGGTTCTTCAATACGAATTTGTGTAACATTTAAACCTCGCTTATTAAGTATTGGGCTTGCTTCTTTTAGCTCACTTTCAAGCTTTTCACCCTTATACATTATCCATTTTGTATTACTATGGCTTATATTTTTTGTGTTATTTAAAAGCTCTTTTACTGTGGAAACTCCACGAGCAGTTATTATATCATATTTTTCATCTTTTATATTTTCCACCCTGATATTTCTCACTTTTATATTGCTAAGCTCCAGCTCCTTTGCAGCCTGCTCTAAAAACCTGCATTTTTTGCCTATGCTCTCTATTAAAGTTATTTCTACCTCTGGGTAAAATATACCAAGCACAATACCTGGAAAACCACCGCCGCTGCCAATATCTGCTAATGTGCCACAGGGAGCACCGTATTCTTTAAAGTAGTA
>CAMEOC010000033.1 GCA_945929285.1 uncultured Mucispirillum sp. | reverse complement strand
TAGTTATTAACGACCATGTTTCTTTTGGGTCCCAGCCCCAGTATCTGCCCCAGCTTTCGTTAGCCCACACACCGCCTAAAAATGTGCCGATAGTTAATAAGCCTAAGCCTAATATTAAGCTTATTTCATTTATAGCATTAATATTTAATATACTTTGGTCTATATGTTTTCTTTTATCACTTCTTAATATGAAAAGTAAAAGCCCAACTACACCAAGCACTAAAGATAACCCAAAGAAGCTGTAACTTGCTGTAATTACAGAAACATGTATATTAAGCCAGTATGATTTTAATACTGGAACTAATGTGCCTATTTGTGGGTCCATAAATCCTAAATTTGCCACAAATAATGTTATACCTGCCACAAAGTTTGTAGCTGAAACTGCCAGTAATGATTTTCTAAAGAATATAAGCCCTGCAACAGCACCAGCCCAGGCAATATATATCATAGATTCATAAGCGTTACTCCAAGGAGCATAGCCTGCTATATACCACCTAAATATTAAGCCTAATGTATGCATAACAACAGCTATAATAGATAAACCAAATAATATTCTGCCTGCAATTTTATTAACAGGCTTGTTTTTTAATATGGCAGTTAATACAAACCCAAATAATATTAAGCCTAAAAGCACATAAACCATAGTTAAGTTTTTAAATGGGTTATATGTATTCATTAATATTTCTATAAATATTTTACCATCAGAAGGCACAAGGTAATGGCCGTGAGTTCTTTGGTATGTAGATAAATCTGCTAAAGCTTTATCTGCATGCTGCCAGTTATTAGTATTTAATGCCTCATCTATTGCTTTAAAGTAATCCTGCATTATGTTTTGTACTTGTGTAGCATTATCTTTATCAAATGTGGATATTGCAGCTCCTGGAGATATAAACCCTGTAGATTTCCCTGTAATATCAGGTATTACTAAAAACATTTGAGAAGAATATACATAATAAGCTATACCCATACGCTCATTAAATTTTAATAACTCTTTTTCAAACTGGTTTCTGTTATATGGGCTAACCTGGTTAGCTTTTTCCACAGCATCGTTTAACTTATACCTGCCTGCTTCATCAAAAATATCGTTAAATGATACATATTTATCATCAACAGGTGTGCCTAAAAGCAGCCTCATTTCTTTTGTTTTTGTAGGGAACATTTTCATGTTTTTGAAATGGTCGCTATACATCATCATGCCAAGAAATACTTCCATGTGATTCATGCCTTTATATTCTTCTTTTCTAATTAATTTATGAAGAACATCTAAAGCAAGAGTATCTATTGGCTTAATTCTACCCTGGAAATCCTGCACTAATATTTTAGCTGCTTTTTCAGAGTGAGATCCCATTTTTGTTTTAATATTTTCAATTAATACATCTATTTCCTGCTGGCTGATATTTACAGTATGAGCTGCATGGCCAGTATTTTCTTCTGCATAAGCCTTTGCTGTATTCATTAAAAGTATGGAAGAAATAGCTGCTATAAAAATATATAAGTTTTGTTTTTTCAAATATTTACTTAACTGCCAAATTCTACCGTATTTACCAAAAAAGCTCCAAACAAAACCAACCGTTAATAAAAAGTAACCAAGGTATGTTGGCAGTTTACCTGGGTCTTTATTTACACTTAAAATAGTGCCTTTTTCATCTGGGTCATAAGATGACTGGAAAAACCTGTAACCTTTATAATCTAATACATTATTCATAAATATCTCATAATCAAATTTAGATTTACTTTCCAAATCTGTTACTAAAATTTTTGATTTATAGGAAGAAGGGCTTTTTGAGCCTGGATACCTTGTAACAATAAAATCTTCCAAATGCATTTCAAATGGCATAATAAGCTCTGTTGGGCCCCATACAAACTTAAAGTTTACTCCCCCAAGGGTTAAAAATTCACCTATATTAGCATCAAGATAGCTTTGCGGAAGTGTAATATTTTTAGACTCACCGTCATAAGATACTGTTAAATTAATTAAATTAAAGTTATCCTTGCCACCATCTATATATGAGTTATATTTTATTTCAAGTATTTTATTATTTAATGGTATAGACTTGTGAAACTCTGTTTGTGTAACAGGGTTGTACCTAACTGGTATATTTGTGTGGTAAAGCTCGCCGTTTATTTCTGCATCAATATTAATATATTCTTCTAATGTAATAATAGCATTTGATGACTGACCTTCTCTAATATGAACTAAACCTTCAAAACCATAAAATCTGGTAATTGCAGCACCTAATAATATTACTATAAAAGAAATATGAAGTATTATGCTGTAATATTTTTTTGATTTCCATATTTTCCTGTCAATAAATACAGCTACTAAATTTAAAAGCAGCAGTAAATGGACAATGTTAAATAGAGGTGTTCTATAAATCATATCCTGTGCAGCTTGTGTTCCGTATGCTACATCTGCCTCAATAAATGTTGCAATAGCACATAAAAGAGCATAAATTGCAAGCAAAATCAAGGTGGTATAAATTGATGTAAATAACTTGAATGCTTTCATAGGCTATATAACTCCTAATGTATAATGTATATAAATATATTATATCCCATAATATACCTATAATTTTTAGTTTACATTAACAAGTTATTTATAATACTGCAACGATAATTTTTCCCATTAATGCAGAAATTGTATAGATTTTTTATTTATTTTATTTTACCTTGAAAATACTACTGTTTTATATACTAATTTATGGAGAAATTTTGATTATTTTTTATGCCTTACAATATTTTCTTTCCTGCTTATTTCCTTTTTTACATACTCTTTTTCTTCCATATTTAATATGCTGTTATATTTTTCATAAAATTCTTTTATTATATTATACCTAATATATTCTATATGGTTTATAGCTGCACTTAGGCTGTTTTCTTCTATGGCTCTTTTTATAATAAGTTTTTTATCTAAATATCCTATATTATAAAATAATGCAAACCGCATAGATATTTCATAATCTTCACACACCTTTAAATCTTCATTAAAAAGGCCGCACTTTTCAAATACATGCCTGTTAACTATTAAAGAAGATGGGCTTATTCTACATTTATCTAATATTTTATCTAATATTTTTCCGCCGTAACGCTGGCTGTTTTTTGTCTGGTTTACAAAAGTTTCTTTTCTAAACCAAAACTCGTTGGTATGGCTTATGGGAAAGTTATTTTCTTCCATAAATTTAATTTGTTTTTCAAGCTTTTCAGGTATGAAAATATCATCAGAATCTAAAAATGCAATATATTTGCTTTTGCTTATTTCTATGCCTATATTTCTAGCAGCACTTACACCTTTATTTTCTTCATTTCTATATATTTTAATATGGCTTTTATAGTTTTTTAAGATTTTTTCTATGGGAAAAAAAGAACCGTCATCAATAATAATTATTTCTGACGGTTTATATGTTTGAAGTAATACACTTTCTACTGCATCTTTTATGGAACTTTCTCTATTATACACAGGTATAATTACAGCAATATCTTCCATTAAATATTATACCTTATATATATTATACTTTATGAACTCTATTAACAATGGTAGAAAATACTAAAATAGTATTGGTGCTGGCAACTCCTGGCAGCTCTCTAAGTTTGCGGATAATGCCTGCTAATGTATTTGTGTTTTTAGTGATAACTTTTAAAAGTAAAGTAAAATCACCTGTAACATGGTAGCACTCTACAATATCTTCATCTACGTTTTTAAATATATTATCAAAATCATCTATATAAACTGGGTTATCCATAACAACGCCGATAAATGCCACCATATCATAACCCATTTTTCTGTAATCTACTCTTGCAGTGTAGTCGTAAATTAAGCCGTCCATCTCCATTTTTTTGATGCGGTCTATAACAGAAGGTGGTTTCATACCCACTTCCTTTGCTATATCTGTATATGATATTCTGCCATTTTCAATTAACATGTTTAATATTTGAACATCAATAGAGTCTAATGCCATATTGCACCTCACTTTCTTTTCAATATATAATCTATTTTTTTTACTTTTTCAAGTAAATAGTTAATATTTTATTATATTTTACATGTTTTTTCATAAATTTTTATTTTTTTAAGGTATAATATAGTTTTTTCTATTGTTTTAAAATTCTTTTATATGCAAAATGTGGGCTTTTAAATTAAAATCCTTGCTTTTCATTGTATTTCATATTATCAATATTATTTGTGAGGTGATTTTATGAATATTGTAATGCAAACTGATTTTCCTGATTTAAAACTTGTTGGCAGGGGAAAAGTTAGAGATATTTATGATTTAGATGATAAACTTTTAATAGTATCAACTGACAGGCTTTCTGCTTTTGATGTTATTTTACCAGAAGGTATAGAAGGAAAAGGGAAAGTTTTAACAGAGCTTTCTAAATTTTGGTTTGATAAAACAAGCCATATTATAGATAACCACCTTATTACAACAGAAGTTTCTGAAATGCCTGAAGTATGCCATAAATATAAAGATGTGCTTGAAGGCAGAAGCATGCTTGTGAAAAAAGCAAAACCTCTTTTAGCTGAGTGCGTAGTTCGTGGCTATATTACAGGCTCTGGTATGAAGGATTATTTAAAAACTGGCTCTGTTTGCGGTATAAAACTTCCTGCTGGCTTAAAAGAAGCAGATAAACTTCCTGAGCCAATATTTACTCCTTCAACTAAAGCAGATGTGGGCCATGATGAAAGCATATCCTTTGAAAAAATGTGCGAAATAGTGGGTACAGATTATGCCACTCAAATGAGAGATTACACTATTACCATATATAAATTTGCTTCAGAACTGGCTTTAACAAAAGGTATTATTATTGCAGATACTAAATTAGAGTTTGGGCTTTATGACGGTAAAGTTATATTAATAGATGAAGTTTTAACACCTGATTCTTCCCGTTTTTGGTTTGCAGCAAAATATACTCCAGGCCAGGTGCAGGATAGTATGGATAAACAGGTGGTTAGAAACTATCTTGAAACATTAGACTGGAATAAACAAGCTCCAGGACCTGTGCTTCCTAAAAACATATCAGATGAAGCATCTAAAAGATATAAAGAGATAGCAGAACTTTTAAGAAAATAATTTATTAAAATATATTGGGGTATTTTCTAATGGGTGATATTTTAGATTTTAATATTAATGATAAATTAAAAGAGGCTGGCCTCAAAATTTATAATGATGAAACAGAAGGTATTGAAATAAAAATACACCCACATTACCACCAAAACTTTGGCTTTTTCCACTGCATTATTGATGATGTGGAGTTTATTATATTAAAAGGCCAGTACCAGGATAATATAAGAAACATTAAAAACAGGCACAGCCTTTCAATTGCTGAAATCTCTGTGTTAATAGAAGCCATATTTAAAGCAGAAACTTACATATCTGCTCCACTTTATATGGAAGTATATCTTCTTGAAGATGTATGTTTATTTAAAAAAGCAGAACTAGTGCAGGAAAAAAATACAAATGATGATAAAAGAGATTATACTATTCCTAGGCCTTTAACTTCTGCAGAATGTGCTGAACCAAAATCTAGAATGTATGATGAAGAAGTTATTTTATCAAGCTCTTATTTTGCTTCTTATTTTCCGCAAACACTTTCTCACTTTACTTTTTCCATATATAATGAGCTTTTAGATATTTTAAACCCAATATTTATTTCCTGTAACTTAAAAACAGAATCACCTTCTATTGTTCCTTCCTATGGCAGAATTTTTATTAATATGACTGCCTTTGATAAAATTATGCATACTATTGGCTTAAACAGGTCGTTATATAGAAGGTCTTATGCTCCTAACCTTTTTCTAAAAATGGGGCTTTCTAAAATGGATAAAATAAACAGGAATTTTTTCCCTGTTTCTTATGATGAAATAGAAGATGTTTTAAATAATATAAAAGAAAATATTTTATCTCTTGATTATAATATGGTTGCTAATAAGTCTTTTTATGATTATATAGTGCAGTTTATAATTGTTTATGAATATTTATCAATTGAGTTTACCAGCAATCTATCTGTTTTATTAAAAAAATTCCCAAATATATCACTTATATTAAATGCTGTTTATAAAACCAGGAAAAATTCTATATTTTACAGTGATAAAGAATACAGCCTGCCACAATATATGGATTTTGCAAGTGATGTGGAAAATGTTACTTTTAATATGGAAAAAAATATAGAAAAATTAAACCGTCATTTTAAAAGGTTTTCTATTTTCACAAGAAAGGGCAGGCTGAAAAAAGCCATAAAAAATATACATAAGCTGCTTGATTTAAGAGATGAGCTTTATTTAACAGCATCTGATTTTATAATAAAAACAAAAGATGCTCTTAATAATATTAATGAAATTGGCAGATCTAAGGGTAAGTTTATAAATAAAGATGATGTATATTTCCTTGACCATGATGAAATACGCAGGCTTTTAACAGATACTCTTTTTAGTGATACAAAAGACTTAATAACTTTTAGAAAGTGGAGAAATAAAAGGTTTTCTGCTCTTTGCTGCCCTCCTGAAATATACGGCTATGATTTATCTGATGTTCAATTAATAGCAGAAGATATGATTATAAAACTTAAAGACCAAGAAGCTTTTAAAGTATATGGCTTAAATAGAATAGAATGCAGTGGAAAAGTAGAAACAAATATTAATCTTGAAGATTATACAGATAAAATTATTTCTGCTTATAACCTGCCTGTTACAAAGCTTAATAATTATAAAAATGCAAAAGGGCTGTTACTTGAAAATGTTACACCTTTTTCATTTGTTGCAGAGTTTGCCGTATTAAATAATATACCTTTATGGACAGGACACAGGTTTGGACCATTATTTTTAAAAGATATTGCCATAGAAAAAAATACACTTTTTCAAATAGATGAGTAAAAATGGCTAAAAAGTTATTCTTTATAATACTACTGCTTTTATTTAATACTTATGCTTTTGCATCTAATGCCTTATACACTCCCTATGAAGGGGTTGATTTTAAATACAGGTGGTTAGATACTTTAAAACATGATACTCACATCATAGAAGTAAACGGGCTTCACACAAGCACCCCTCATCAGTTTGGATATGAGCTTCAGCAGGTTTTAGGGGACGATACCCTTACAAAGCTTGGCTTAACTTATGCTTATAAAGCTGGCAGCCACTGGGCAGGCTTTGGGCTTTCTTCATACAGCGATGAGCCATTAACTTCACTTAACTTAATAGAATTTGATGTTTTTTATGCCTTTAAAGTTTTTCAGCATGTTACAGAATATGAAAATATAAAAGGCAAAGCTATTGCCCACTATTCAAGGCTTTATCTTGGTGTGGAATATTCTACAAATAGAATTTTTCTTGATGGTTTTCCACTGCCTGTTATAAGGTATGAATATTCAAAACCTGGGCTAAATGTTATATTTGGTATGCCTTTAACTTATATTAAAGTAGATTTTTTAAAATATAGCTCCATAGAATTTAAGTATGTGCCAATACTTGACGTATTATTCTCTTATAATTTTGGAATAAACAAGAATAATGTGCTGCAGTTTCAAGCAGAAATGGAAAATGATATGTATAAACTTTCTAATATGATAACTGATGTATATTATTCTGAGCAGGAAAAATATTATACTGATACCATATCATTAAGGTTTAGATACAAAGTAACAATTAAAGATACTGTTGCCATAAGCCCTTTTATTGAGTTTATAGCAGACAGCCACAGATACAGCTCAAAGGAAATGAAACTTTTTAGCAGTTCATCAAATGGTATAGGCTATTCTGCTGGTATAAATATTTCTGCTTTCTTTTAATAATTATTTTTTAGGTGAAGTTATGAGTAAAAATTTTGATGATACTTGGAATGCTATATTATCAGATGTAAAAGATAAACTTCAAGATGAAGAACTTTATAAATGGATAAAAGATTTAAAAATTGTTGCCTTTGAATCAAACATTATCACATTACAGGCAAAAAATAAGTTTGTAAAAAACTTTGTGGAAGATAATTTTTATACAAAAATAAAATCAGCCTTAAAAGATTTTTACCATTTAAACTGTGATATAAAAATTGTGCTGCAAAATAGTGTGGATAAAGTTACGAAAAAAGAAGTCCATGAAAGCACAACTTTAGAAGTAGTAAAAGAAAACGATAATTACGACTATTACAGCATACCTTTAAATAAAGATTTTACCTTTGAATCATTTGTTGCAGGAAAATCAAACTCCTTTGCCTATTCTGCATGCTTAAATGCTTCTGAAGGTTTTGATAAGTTAAATAACCCTATTTATATATATGGTGATGTTGGCTTAGGTAAAACCCACTTAATGCATGCCGTTGGTAATAAAATACGCCTTAATTTCCCTAAAAAAAGAGTTTTATGTTTAACAGGACAGTTATATAAAGATGAGTTTTTATCATCTTTACGCAAAAGACAGACAGATAGTTTTAAGGAAAAATATAGTGCTAT
>CAMEOC010000032.1 GCA_945929285.1 uncultured Mucispirillum sp. | reverse complement strand
ACACGACGCTCTTCCCATCTCAGAAGCTCTTACGTCACCACGAAAAATCGGAGTCCAAAATGAATTAAGATGGCACCTATAAAAATAGGGGCAAAATATGCCCCTTGTATATTACATAATGTTTTTTACTATGCTCTATTTTTTGGAGTAACTTTTTCTTCTAAAAACTTAACAGTTTCATCTGTTGGTGTTCCTGGAGTGAAAATATGAGCAACCCCTGCTTCAAGCAGCCCAGGAATATCTGTTTCTGGTATAACACCGCCGCCAAAAACTATAATGTCTGAAGCATTTTTTTCTTTTAAAAGCTCAATAATACGAGGGAAAACTGTATTATGAGCACCAGATAAAATAGATAAGCCGATAGCATCTACATCTTCTTGAATAGCTGTAGCAACTATAGCTTCTGGAGTTTGACGAAGCCCTGTATAGATAACTTCATAGCCTGCATCCCTTAAAGAACGAGCTACAACTTTTGCACCTCTATCATGGCCATCAAGCCCTGGTTTTGCTATTAATACTCTTATTTTTGACATTGCATTGACCTCCGCAAAGAAAATACCACTTATTTATATAGAATGGAGCAAGGAAAGAAAATTGTCAATAGTTTATTGTTATTTCTTATTTTTTTGATACTATTCTTCTTATTTCCCTTTTTAGTTTATAGATAAATACATTTACTCTGCTGTATTTATATTTTATCTTTTTATAGTTTTCTATTACTTCCTGATATTTTTTTAATATGTAATCATCTATAAAAAACATATTAAAAAACTGCATATCTAGTATATTAAATATTTCATCACCTTTTAAATCTATTTCCTGCATAAATTTAGTAGCATTTTGCCTGTATTCTTTTTTTATTTCATCACTAAAATTATTAAAATTTGCTGGTATATTAAGCCATTTTATAATATTTTTCCTGTATTCTTTTTCCTTATTATGCTCCTTTATAAAGTTATATATCATTTTATATATTTCGAACCTTGTAATATAGTTTACATGGCTATTCATTATTGAGTTTTCCCGCTGCCTATACATATAATAATTTTCATCAATATATTTTATAGTTGGGTTTACTGTAATTACATACCTATACCAAAACTCAAAATCTTCAAATTTTATTTTTTCTTTAAATTTTATATTGTTATGTCTTATTCTTTCAAGCAAAAATATTTTATTACATACTATATCTGATGGAAAATAATCTGTATTTATTTTTTTAGCTTTTTTATAGTATGAGTTTCTATATATTTGTATTTTTTCACTATCATTACCATCTATAAAAGCATATATGCCATATAATAAAACATCTACTTTGCTTTTTTCTGCCTGCCATATAAGCCTTTCATAAGCATTATGTTTAAGTATATAGTCATCACTATCTACAAATGTAATATATTTTCCTGTGGCTTTTTCTATACCTGTGTTTCTTGCTCCACCTTGAAATCTATTTTCTTCATGTTTTATATATATTATTCTTTCATCTTTGCTTGCGTATTCTTTGCATATTTCATCATCTTCAATATACGGGGAAGCATCATTGACTATTATAATTTCTAAATTTTTATATGTTTGGTTTATAATGCTTTCTAAACACTGCCTTAAATATGGGTATGTATTATATACTGGCATCACAACACTTAGTTTTTCCATTTAAAAATACCACCGATTTGTTGTATAATTCTTTTTATTTCTCTTATTATTTTATATATTATAATATTTGGTGTTACTAGTTTATATTTGTAAGGCTTATATTTTAAAACACTTCTTTCATAGCATTTTTTTACTTCTTCATTCTTTATAAATAGGGAAAATATATCTAATGTTATTTCATTTTCCTGCAGGTTCTTAAATATTTTATTTGTTAAGTACTCTAGTTCTTTACTGTCTTCTGCCAAACCATTCTCTATTTCTCTATAATTTTCCAATATATAATTTAAAAAGTATTTCATATTTTCATTAGGTATAAATATTTCTTCTAAATCTCGATATGTTTCATATAGTGATTTTATCCTGTTTGATGCTGAATATTTAGTATGGCTTACTGAATCATTTCTTTGCCTAAATCCGTATGCTGCTATATCTAAAAATTGATATATCGGGTTTATCAATATTATATATTTTATCATAAAATCCGTATCTTCATATAAAAAATTCTCTTTAAAATATATATTGTTATCTTTTATTGAATTTAATATAAATACTTTGTGCCATATAATATCTGACATATTTGTTATTTTTAATAGTTTGGGTTTTTTATATATTTTATTTACATCTACATATGACATTGCTTCATACATATTTGTTTCATCATAATAATAATTTACATTAAAACCTACCACATCTAACTTTTTATTATTTTTAAATGTATTTACTACAAGCTCATATATATTTTCTTTAATTAAAAAATCATCACTATCAATAAATGTAATATATTTTCCTGTTGCTACTTTTATACCTGTATTTCTTGCCCCACCTTGTCTTTTATTTTCTTCATGTTTTATATATATTATTCTTTCATCTATACTTGCATATTCTTTGCATATTTCATCATCTTCAATATACGGGGAAGCATCATTAACTACTATTATCTCTAAATTTTTATATGTTTGGTTTATAATGCTTTCTAAACACTGCCTTAAATATGGGTATGTATTATATACTGGCACTACAACACTTAGTTTTTCCATTTAAAAATACCACCGATTTGTTTTATAATTCTTTTTATTTCTTTTTTTATTTTATATAATATTAAATTATCTTGTATAAATATATACTTATAAATTTTTTTATTTATTTTTTTTTCTGTTTCTTTATACATATTATATATATATTTGTCATAAAATAAATTCTCATAAAAGTGAAATCCTAAATATTGTATAAATTCATTTTCTGTTAGCTGTATTCCTTTGATAATTAGTACCATTTCTCTTACTAATCTACTATATCGTTCATCATCTATATTTTTATAATTCTTTACTATGTGTTCAAATACATGCAAATATTTTAGAAATAAAATTCTTGCTTTATCTGTTTTATATTTATTGTATAAGCTCAACATAGTGTTAAGTATTACTATAAAATCTTCCATTGACTTAACCATATTATTTGTTACTGATTCTGAATTATTTCTATAAATGTAATATACTTTATCAACTCCATATACTATTGGCTTTTCGCATACAACCATTCTATACCAAAATTCTATATCCTCAAATTTTGTATTTTCTAAAAAGTATAAATTATTTTTTAATTTTTCTTTATCGAAAATCTTATTCCATGCAATAACATCTGTATTATTAATATCTATATTTATATCTACTCCTAATTGGTATTTTTTACTATAATTTTCTTTATAACATAAATCATAATTAATTTGTTTACTTACTTCTAATCTACTATATTTAAAAAATAATATATCTACATCTATTTCAAAATATTTTATACATTCAGTATATGTATCTAAATCCCCTAAATAATCATCGCTATCAATAAATGTAATATATTTTCCTGTTGCTGCTTTTATACCTGTATTTCTTGCTCCACCTTGAAATTTATTTATATTATGTTTTATATATATTATTCTTTCATCTTTACTTGCATATTCTTTACATATTTCATCATCTTCAATATACGGGGAAGCATCATTGACTATTATAATTTCTAAATTTTTATATGTTTGGTTTATTATACTTTCTAAACACTGCCTTAAATATGGGTATGTATTATATACTGGTATTATTACACTTATTTTTTCCATAAATTACACTTTTCCTTTATTATAAAAACTATATTAATCAGGCTCATAGAATTTATCTATATTCTCTTTTGTTCTTTCTGTATTTTTAACATAAGCATCATAATCTTTGGCAATATGTCCTAAATCTAATGCTCTATAACCTTTATTAGCTAAGTCATAAGCTAAAATATTAGCCGTTGGTCCTAAAATTATTATAAATAATTTATTTTTGTCATACTTAAGTGTTCTTGATAATAGCTCATCATATTTATCAAAAGCATTTTTTGATGGTGCATAAATATAGTCTATACTTTTACTATTATCAAATATGTTATAGTCTATGTTTTTAAATACTGTTTCACCACATACTATTACTATTTCTTTATTTTCCCATATCTTTTTTATTTTATTAAAATGTTCCTCAAAGTTATATTCCATATAATGCTGATACATTATTGTAACTTCTGCACTAACATATTGTTTGTTTTTATCTATAAACTTTTCTAACTTTTCATGTTCTTTTGCTACATATCTTAGTATAAAATCTTGTACTGTATCTGTATATTTATTAAACTGAATTTTATAAAATATATTTCCAAGGCCAACTAAAATATTTTCATTATTATTTCTTATTATTTTTTTTAATTTAGATGATAAATTAATATCATAGATTTGGAATGGTATGCTTTTTCCATCCATTATTGAAAATTCTCCATCACCATATCTAACCATTGATTTATTTGTATTTATTAACAAATCAATCGTTTTTTCTACATTTAAAATATTAACTTTCACTATCTCTGTATTATCGAAATAAGGAATAAGTTTTATAATATCTCTAAATTCTTTATAATTTAATTCGATATCTTTTTTTCTATGCATTTCCTTTAAATTATATCTTGCTAAATATCTTATATTATTTATAAACGTTATTAATCCCATTATTCATCCCAATATAAAAATTTTTCTCATATATATTATTAATTATAACCTGCATAATCATGTAATTTTAACATATGCTTTTTATTTTTTACTTATATATCATTCCTAATAATATTATATGTAGAATAAATATAATCATTTTTTTGTATTAGTCATTACCATTTAGATTAGAATCATTTACCACTATTATTTCTATATTCTTATATATTTGTTTTATAATTTTTTCTAAACACTGTCTTAAATATTGATATTCATTATATACTGGCACTATTGCACTTAATTTTTAAATTTTAATACCATATTTATTTGTTTTATTATTCTTTTTATTTCCCTTTTTATTTTATATATATATTTATTTTCTGGTATTATTTTATTATCTATTTCTTTAAATGGTGCTAGTATTTCTTGGCACATTTTTCTTATTTCATCATCTTCTATAAACTGTAGTATATAAGATATATCTCCATATTTCCTTATTTTATCTGGAGTAATATTTGAATTTTTCATAAAATCTTTATATTCTTTAGTATATTTCTTTAAATCTTCTTTATTTAAGCCCCATACTCCATTATTAAACCAATTAAATTGTTTTATAATATTTTCTGTATATTCTTCTTCCTTTCCATGCTCTTTAATATTATCATAAATTAATTGATGGCTTTTTGGAACATCTAATAAATTTTTTGGATTGTGTGTTGTGGACTCATTCTGCATCCTATACATATACATACTTTTTCCAGTATGTATTACATTTGGATTAATTGCTAAAATATATTTATATGTAAAAGGGCCATCTTCATATTTCATATTTTCTTCAAAATAAATATTATTATCTTGCAGTTCTTTTGTTAAATATATTTTATTAAATACCGTTACATTCATTATTCTTTTAGGGTTTATTTTTTTATTTTTTTTATAGTATTTATTAATTATTGGAACATACTTAGCAGTTCCGTCCAATTCTAATATTTTATGGTCAAGTATTGCATGATTATATGAGTTTTTTTCCATTATTGTAATAACATCTTCATAGCCTTTTAAATCATGTAAATAATCATCACTATCTACAAATGTAATATATTTTCCTGTGGCTGCTTTTATTCCTGTATTTCTTGCACCACCTTGTGATTTATTTGTATCATGCTTTATATATATTATTCTTTTATCTTTTTCTGCGTATTCTTTGCATATTTCATCATCTTCAATATATGGGGAAGCATCATTAACTATTATAATTTCTAAATTTTTATATGTTTGGTTTATAATGCTTTCTAAACACTGCCTTAAATATGGGTATGTATTATATACTGGTACTATTACACTTAATTTTTCCATTTTATCCCCTATTTTTTTCATAATTCCATGCATCTTTACACATTTCTAATATACCATATTCTGCTGTAAAATCTATTTCTTTTTTTGCCTTTTTACTATCTGCATAATATTCCCCAATATCGCCGCTTCTTCTTTCCACTATTTTATATGGTATATGTATGCCTGTTGCTTTTTCAAAATTTTTAACTATATCCAATACTGAATAGCCTGTGCCTGTGCCAATATTATATATATTTATATTTTTGCTAAAATCAAAAGCTTTTATGGCTTTAATATGGGCTTTTGCTAAATCTACCACATGTATATAGTCCCGCACCCCTGTGCCGTCTTTTGTATTATAATCATTGCCAAATACCCTTAAATATTCAAGCTCACCTTTTGCAACTTTTACAATATATGGCATTAAATTATTTGGTATTCCATTATTATCTTCCCCAAAAAGCCCGCTAATATGTGCCCCTATTGGGTTAAAGTATCTTAATATTACAGCTTTAAAATCTTTATCACTAAAAGCTATATCCTGCAATATTTCTTCTATTATTAGTTTACTTCTGCCGTATGGGTTTGTAACACCTAGTGGCATATTTTCAGTTAATGGTAATATTTTGCTTTCTTTATATACTGTTGCTGATGAACTAAATATTATTTTTTTCACACCATATTTTTCCATTAATTTTAAAAGGTTTATGGTTATACCTATATTATTTTCATAATATTTTAACGGCTTTTCAACTGATTCACCCACTGCTTTATAACCTGCAAAATGTATAACTGCATCTATTTTATTTTCTTTAAATACATTTTCCAGCTCTTTTATATCCTGCATATCTATTTTATAAAAAGTGATATCTTTATTTAAAAATTTATTAAGCTTATGCAGCACTTCTATTTTAGAGTTATACAGGTTATCAACTATTATAGCATTATGGCCATTATTTATACATTCTATTACTGTATGGCTTCCTATATAGCCAAGCCCACCAGTTATTAAAATATTCATCTATTTCCCCATTACCTTTATTTTATTTGTGCCGTAATCTACTTTATTTAGTATATATATACCAAATATTCTTATTATTTTTCTATCTTCTTCCATATTTATTTTTAATGCACCTTTAAGTGCATATTTCCAAAAGTTTTTATTAAATAAAAGCTTTATATAGCTTGTGTTTTTATACACATATTTTATATGTTTTTTTATAACATCTATATTAAAATTTGTATGCCTTTTTAAATAAAAGCTCCAGCCAAATGTTCTGCTTAAAAAGAAAAGCTCATAACCAAATATTTTTTTCTTTAAAAATGGGCTTCCTTTTACTATAAACTTTCGCCAGGAAATATATATATTTTTCCTAAAATCTGTTATGCTTTTTACATTGTAGCCGTTTTCAAGTAATAATTTAGATAGGCCTACTTCATATTTTTCTATTACTTTTTCCACATTTTCTTCTTTTTCTATTGAAGAAATATAGTTTTTAAAAATATCTGATAAAAATACTTCTTTTTTTACCATTAAAAAATAGCTGCTTAAGTGCCAGTTTTTATAGTCATATGCTGAATTTATACCGCACACCTGCCATTCTTCATCTAAAACTGTTTTATCTATTAATATTTGAATATTATATAATGGACCTATTACACTATCATTTACTAAAATAAGCTCATCATATTCTGCTAGTTTTTCCCAGCCCAATATATTTATTAATTCCTGCCATGAGCCAAAATCATATTTACCATGGTGAAAACCATAAGCACCCTTTACATAAGGGCTTAACTTTTCTTTTTCTTTTTCTTTTATATTATTATCTGCAAGGAAATAAACATGGGAAATGGCGGAAAGTTTTTCTATTAGGTATAATACATAGTCTTCTATAACTTCATCTTTATTATACCCTGCAAAAAGACATATCCGCTTTCTAGCCCTGTTTATCATATATGATACCTAATTTGTTAGCTGGTGATATTTTTGGTTAGCTTTTTTCACATACCATTCTATAAAGTTATATGTAATACCTGCTTTTTCCGCCTTTACATTTTCAAAACGCTTGCTTAAAGCTATATTTGTATATGGAAAATATAAAAATGTATACGGCTGCTCATCTGATAATATTTCCTGCACCCTGTTATAATAATTTTTCCGCTTTTCCACATTAAATTCTTTTCTTGCTTCTATTAAAAGTTTATCCACTTCTTCGTTACTAAAGCATATATAGTTTTGCCCGTTATCTTTACACCGCTCAGTTGCCCATATATCATACTGGTCTGGGTCTAGTGGAGTAGACCAGCCTAATATTACAGCATCAAAATCACCTTTTCTTGTGGCACTAAGCATAGTTGCCCACTCCAATGGGCGAATATGCACTTCCACCCCAGCTTGTGCCCAACTTTGCTGCACTATCTCTGCTATTTTTGCCCGCACATCGTTGCCC
>CAMEOC010000031.1 GCA_945929285.1 uncultured Mucispirillum sp. | reverse complement strand
CGACCACCGAGATCTACACTCTTTCCCTACACGACGCTCTTCCGATCTGTATAAACACCATTTGCACCTTCCACAGCTAATTCTCTCATTCTTTGAAGCATACTTGTAATCTCATTGGTTGCACCTTCTGCAGTTTGAAGGTATGAAATACCGTCTTGTGCATTTTGAGAGGATGTTTGAAGACCTAATATAAACCCTCTCATTTTTTCAGACATAGACATACGGGAAGGGTTATCCATAAAAGTGTTTATCTGTAATCCTGAAGAAAGATTTTTTATAGATGAACTTAATGCACTTTGGTTTCTGCCTGCATTAAGTGTTGGTGTCATAGAAAATAAATTCATGTTTTGAATCATACTTGTTGACATCGTGTCCTCCCTGACTTACTCAATAGAGTTACAACCTTGTATGGCTTTATATATCTTATTTCGTCAATTTCTTTAATTTACTTTAGGATTTTTTCCTAAAAGTTTTAAATTTTATTTTAAGATTATTCATCTTGTATTTTACTTATCGTCTTATTAATTTAAAACTTTAGAAAAATTTTTGAAATAGGTTGAAAAATTTTATAAGGCTATATTTCCCATATAGATATGGCAGAAAAATTATCAGAAATTTTTACGCTTTTATCCACTAAACATATATGGTTGCCATAGCCTAGTGGTTTATGAAGGGCTGCTTTATTAATATTTGATATATTATATTCTGGTGTTTTGCTGTCACTTATATATACTGGATATATATAATAATCATCTTCTATTAATAAATCTATTTTTACCCCTACATTATCTCTATAATGGTATATTTTACATTCTTTGCCGTTATGGTGGTAGCTTTTAATTATTTCAGATATTACAAAATTTTCAAACAGGTTTTGCCGTAAATTATGGTTTTCTAAATCTTTTGGGTTTTCTATATCTAAAAGCCAGGCTGCAATACCTGTATCTTCCATATATACTTTTGGTGTTTTTATATACCTTCTTTTATTATCTGTGCTATATGACTTTACTAAATATATAAAATTAATACTTTCCAAAAGCTTTACCCAGCTTTTAATGGTGTTTGGTGCAAGCTGTAATTTTTCTGCAATTTCAGTAAGGTTTAATTCTTTAGCTGTATATTTTGCCAACTCCTTTAAAAAGTTTAAAAAAGATATTTTATTATCATTATTAATACTGCCTATTATACTTTTATCTACTATCTTTTCTACTTTTTTGTTTATTACTTCATTCCACAGCTTATCATCTTCTAGTAATGCAGCTTCCATCAAAAAGCCACGGCCTATTAACTGGTATGTAAAACTTAAGCTTTTATGGCTTATAATGCAGGGCTGTTTTTCACAAGGCTTATAGGGCTTTTGCATATAGCCCATATTTGCAAGCTCATATATGGAAAGCCCATGCAGTTTATATTTTATATACTCTTTTTTACTTTCATTTATATAATCTATATTATTATCTGATAATAAAACTAAATTATCATCTTCATTTATATTTTCTAATATACTAAAGCACTGCTCTATATTATCTATTATTATATTTTTACCATACTTTTTAAAAAACTCATTACCATTACAGGCAAGTATTAAATTTTTTATATTATCTAAAGATATTACACTTCTTTTTTCATATACTGATAATGCAGCACTGCTTTTTCCCGAGCCACTTATTCCACTTATTATTATATTGCTTTTATTATTAATATTATTTTGTATTATACTGCTTAATGTTCGCTTTATATATCTCATAATTTACCTAATTTTTATAATATTTCAAATATGCAGCAACACTTTATATTTGCACAATATTATATTTGCCCATATTTTTCAAGGAATTTTACAGCTAAATCTGTAAAATCAGTAAAAAGCCCGTCAACTTCTGCTTTATAATAAAGTGCATAAAAAAGCTCATCAATATTTGCTGCATAGAAGGGAAGTTTATCTTTTCTAACAGTATATGGGTGGCATACCATATTATTTTTATGGCTGTTTTTTACAAAATCAGTTACTATTATATTTCCTAAAGTTGATTTTTCTTTATCTATAACCATATCATAGCTGGGGCCAGTGCCTGCTGCATATTTTGCCACTTCCTGCATACCCTCATTTGTCATTAATGGCTCATAATCAAAAAGCTGCCATGAATTATTTTTATATTCATAAGTTTCCTGCCAGCTGTTATAGGCATAAAGCAGTATTGTTTTAATATCCATATTATATTTTGGGAAAAGGCTCTCATGCACATACTTTAAATCTGGAAAATCAAATGTTTGGAAAAATACCTTGTGTTCTTTTTTAGTATAGCCATATTTTTTTAAAACTTCTAATGCGGCTTTTGATATATCTTTATTATGCTGTTTATGAAACCATGGGGCTTTTGTTTCCACATATATACCCACATTTTTTCCCATGGTTTTGTTTAGCCCTTGAATAAATTCTATTTCTTCTTCAAATGTATGCAGTTTAAAGGTGGAGCTAAACATAGGAAAACGGTTTTTATATTCCTGCACCTTTTTACCATTTTCTATTATAAACCCTTCACTAAAATTTAATGACTTTATTTCTTCCAATGTAAAATCAATTACATAAAATCTGCCATCATCTCGCACTTTTTCAGGAAATTTTTCTGCCACATCTGTAAGCCTGTCTAGGTATATATCATGTATAACTATTAAGTGGTTATCCTGGCTCATGGCTAAATCCTGCTCTAAATAGTCTGCCCCCATCATATAGGCTAATGCTTTTGATTCTAAAGTATGCTCTGGTAAATATCCACTTGCTCCACGGTGGGCTATAACTATTTTTTCCATAATATATTACCTTTTTTATAACTGATTATCTGGAAGTTTCATAGATAAGGCTTCTAGTATATGTATCTTTTTTATTTTATCACTTTCTGCCATATCTGCTATTGTTCTTGAAGTTTTTAATATTTTTGAATAGCTTCTTGCTGAAATATTATATTTATTCATGGCTGTTTCCATGGTTTTAAGTGCATCATCTTCTAGTATACAGTATTTTCTTACCATACTTTCATTCATCTCTGAATTAAATAAAATATTTTCATCTTTAAAACGCATGTTTTGTATTTCATGGGCTTTTATTACCCGCTCTCTTATAATATCAGAAGATTCTCCCTCTTTTATATCCATTAAATCTTTATATTCTACGGCTTCAACTTTTGATATTAAATCTATCCTGTCAAGCATAGGCCCTGAAAGTTTTGCCCTGTAACGCTCTATCATATTCTGTGTGCAGGTGCATTGCTTTCTACTGTCCCCAAGATATCCACAAGGGCATGGGTTCATAGCACCTATTAACATAAACTTTGCAGGGTATGTTACTGTTCTACCTGCTCTTGCAATGGTTACATACCTGTCTTCCATAGGTTGCCTTAATACTTCTAAAACACTTCTTGAAAACTCAAGCATTTCATCTAAAAATAATATTCCGCCACTGGCAAGGCTTACATTACCGGGGCTTGCTTTTGAGCCGCCGCCTATTATGGCAATATTGCTGGAAGTGTGGTGTGGGCTAATAAAAGGGCGTTTTTTTATTAATGAGCCACTATCTTTTATTAAGCCTGCCACAGAGTGGATTTTTGTGCTTTCTAAAGATTCCTGCAGAGTCATTGGCGGTAATATGGAAGGCATACGGCGAGCTATCATAGTTTTTCCACTGCCTGGGCTTCCTATCATAATAAAATTATGCATACCACTGGCAGATATTTCTGCTGCACGGCGGGCTTGAAACTGACCACGGACATCTTTAAAATCTGCCTCATATAAAACTGATTGTTCTGCCCTGCTTTCATAATCTCTTATATATGGGCTAAAAATTTCATCGCCCCTTAAAAAGCTTATTACTTCCAAAAGGCTTGAAAACCCATAAACTTCCACTTCTGGAATAAGGGCTGCTTCTTCCACATTGCCTTTTGGGAGTATTATTTTATTTATATTATTTATGGCAGCATACTCCACCATAGATAATACGCCTGTTACACTTCTTAAAGTGCCATCAAGGGAAAGTTCCCCCAGTATTAAAAAATCATCAGTATTTCTTTCTATTACACCTTGGGCTTTTAATATGGATATGGCAATAGGCAGGTCAAAATGGCTACCTTCTTTCTTCATATCTGCAGGGGCAAGGTTTATGGTGATAGGGTGGTTAAAATAGTTATAGTCAAGATTTTTAAGGGCAGATTTCACCCTGTCTTTACTTTCTTTTATAGCATTATCACCCAAACCTACAATGGAAAATGAGGGCAGACCGTAAGATGATACATCGCATTCTACTTCCACCCCCACTCCGCTTATACCATAAAGATATGAAGAATTTATTTTTGCAAACATTAATATATTTCCGTCATATAAAAGAAGCCTGTTTTTGTTGTTAATATTTTATTAAGCTCTGAGCGGGAAGCAGCTTCTGTTAATTTTTCCAGCATAGTTTTTTCCTTTGGCTCTATATATAATGAAAGGTTTGGCTTATTTAGCTTTTCTTTCATATCTTCATAGGCTTTATTCCATGAGCCAATATGGTTTACAAGGCCTTCTTTTTGTGCCATATTGCCTGTGTATATTCTGCCGTCTGCTAAAGCAAGCACTTTTTCTTTAGGAAGCCCCCGTCTTTTTATTACTATATCTACAAACTGGTTATACATATCCATAAGCACAGCGTTTAATACTTCCCTGTCCTTTTCTGTCATAGGGCGACTTGGGCTGCCTGCATCTTTAAATTCACCGCTTTTTATTACAATGCTTTCTATACCAATTTTTCCCATCAGCTCTTGAGTGTTTACTAAATTCATAATAACACCTATGCTTCCTGTAATGGTGGAAGGCTCTGCATATATAGCATCTGCCCCTAAAGCTATTAAATAGCCACCTGAAGCTGCCACTGAGCCCATGGCTGCATATACAGGCTTGCCAAGGGTTAGTATATGGTTATATATTTCCATACTTGGGTTTACTGCTCCCCCTGGGGAATCTACCCTGATAATAACACCTTCTACTAACGGGTTATCTTTATATTTATCTAATGTATCTATGGCACTTTTACTATCAAATATTTGCCCTGAAATATCCATTACAGCAATAGATGGGGAAGTAATGCCTGCACTTGTGCCAGATATTCCTGCCATAACAGCTAATGCCCTTATAAAAACAAGCACTATTACTACTGCCACTATTATTTTTAACCATTTTTTCATATATTACCCCTGCCTTTTATGGCAAATTTTTATTTATTTTATAAAGCTCCTGCAGTATGTTTGATACTGCCTCATATAAATCATCATTTAAATTTTCATAAACTTCTAAAGTAGATAAAACTTCTGCTAAATCTGCATCTTCATGTATTTTTATGTTATGCTCTTTAGCTATTTTTACCATTTCTTCTGCTAAAGCGCCACTGCCTGCTGATAATACTTTTGCTGTATTTTTTTCACTATCTTGTTTTATGGCAGCAGCTTTTTTTATCATTACCTGTGCTCTACCATATCCATAAGTGTTACTGCATTTTTTGGAGCGTTGCCCTGCTCCACATTGCAAAAAGAAAAGAAAATATTTTTTGCCATAACAGAAACATCTACAGCATCATCTAAAAATTTATTTAACTCTTTTTCAGAATAATCATAATTTAAAAATTTATCTGGCCCGCTAAGCCATAATGGGTCTTTACCATACAGCCTAAAATATACACCACCATTGGAACATATTGGCTTATATGGAGCAAACCCCCTAAATGCAGGACCGTCTACTGTGCATAAACCAATTTCTTGAGCCTTAAATTCATCGTAAAACCTTGCCTTGTGCCAAGTGGAGTTTGTAAGCTCAATAAAAAGTGGCAGGTCTTTAAAATTTTCCTTTAGCTCAAGCAAAATATCAAAATTTTCACGGCTTGCAGAAAATAAATGGTGAAAATCTGCTAAAAGTGCAATGGCTGAGCCACGCTCTATGGCAGGAGCAATGCCTTCTTTAAAAGATTCTACCTCTATTTTGCCAGGCTTTTTACGCATTAATGACTTATGAAGCCTTATGGAAAGCTTTATGTCATCCCCTAGCCTGTCGCATATACCTTCTACTTTTTCAGCTATTGGCATACGGTAAAAAGTGTATGTTAACTCTAAAAAGTTAAGTTTTGCTGCTTTGTAGTGGGTTAAAAGCTCATAATTATCCACATCTTTTGGGGCAAAAGTGCCTTTCCAGTCCTCATAGTTATATCCGCTTGTGCCTATATATACAGGCGTGTTGTTAAGTTCCATTATACCTCTTTTATGCTTTTTCATTTGTTTTAAAGTTATTTTTTACCACAGGGGCTTATCTTAGGCAAGAAAATTTTTTATATAATACTTATTAAATTCAAGAAATCTATATTTTTTTAAAATATTTGCTTGACAAATTAGTAAATTTATAGTTAAAAGTATATTCTAATATGTGCTCATAGCTCAGCTGGATAGAGCAACGGCCTTCTAAGCCGTGGGTCTGAGGTTCGAATCCTCATGGGCACGCTTTTTATACCTTATTAATAGGTTACTATTAATATAAGGTTATTTACCAGCAACAAATTTTATTTTTTACTAGACAAATCAAATAAACACATCCGTTGCTGGTTGCATTTTTTTAACCGCCTATTATTTAATAGGCGGTGCGTTCAACACTACAATTTATCGTTTATCTCTTTTGGTGGTGCTTTATGGTAGCCACTGAAAGAAGACAAAAGCAAATCAGCTTTCACAATGTAGATTTATATAATTCTATACAAATACCAGTCCGTGAATATTTACTTGAATTAACTAATGATTTAGAATTATCAGTATTACTTAATCAAATGATATTTTCTAAAAAAGAATATATGACATTGAATGATATTCAAAAGCTATCTTTAAATGAAAAAACAAAACAAACAATTAGAGTTAAGCTGGAACAGCTTATTGAACTTGGTTTTATAAAGAAATATAAAGAAAATAAAATTATATATAATCAAGATTTATACAAAGTATCTAATGAAATTATTGCACCAAAAGAAAATGACAAAATACTAGGAATTATTGAAGGCAAGGACTTAAATTATGATTTTCATTATTTAATAGCAATGATTATAAATAAATTTAGGACATATGCTTTAAGTGGAATAAGTGAGCTAATTATATCTGTATGTCAATTTAAAATAATGTTAGGTGTGAATAATTCTGATAGTTCCATTCGCCAGGTATTAAAGCAGCTTGAAACAGATGGGTATATAAAAATTGAAAGTGCTGTAAATACAAATAAGTATATACTAAATGTAGATAAATTAATAAATAATTATAGTCTTAAAGAAATAAATAAATATGCTGACGAATTGGGGCAGTATTACGAAGAATATTTAAAACAAATGTCATATTATATATACAAAAATAACAAAACTATTGATGACTATATAAATAATACATTGGTTAGTTTTAAAAATATAATAAAAAAGATGTTTGAATGTGGTAAGGCTGACTATTATATTTTAAGAAACATTATTATTTATTTACTACACAACAAAAATTTAGATAAATATATTAATCCAACTGTTATAAAAGAAGACTATAATAAATTATCTATACTTTCAAAAGAACTTTCTAAAAGAAAGGCTAAAAGACTAATTTATAAATTTCAAAATGATTTACTGGCAGATGAAAGCTATAAGGCATTAAATAAAATATATTGGGAAGAAGCACAAAAATTAATAGAAAAACATAAAAAAAGATTACATAAAAAGCATTTTGAAAGTAGTGCAGGTGTAAATTTTATCAACTATGAAGATTACTGCCAGGAAGCGATATATATAGCATATAAATTATTAAAAAAATATAATATTACAGATATTACAGATGACGAAAAATGTAATATACAACTTTTATTAAGTGAAATATTATATAAATTACAAGATTATATGTATCAAAAAAGAGATAATTTGAAAGAAAAAGATTGTAAAATTTATACAAATATAATTAGCAGTGAAGAAAGTTATGATATAATTATAAATAATTATACAACTGACCCATTATGTAGTAATTTTCTTATTAAAGATGAAGAGCCTAAGCAGACAGACATTGAATATAGTGAACAAGCATTAAACAATATATTTTCCATACTTGATGAAAGAAACATATATATAATTAAGCATTATATTGGCTTTAATGGCAAAAATTTAACTTTTAAAGAAATAGGCGAACAATTAGGATTAAGCGAAAGCCTAATTGCAAGAAAATATAAACAAGCTATCCAGCAATTGCGGGAACACTTCCCGCCCGATAAAGAGCAGGAACTAAGGCAGTTAATTTTTAAGATTTAACCGCCGATGCAACACTAAGCACTTAACCAGCATAACCAACACACACACTGCAATATAATAATATCTACTATTAAATTAATCAAAAATTACAGTATATTAAGAAAAACTACAATTACATTTTTATTTTTGCTTAATTGTGTAGAAATTATGTAGATAAATAGCACCAAAGAAAGAAATCAATTTTTTATTTGGTGTTTTTTTATATCAGCAGTT
>CAMEOC010000030.1 GCA_945929285.1 uncultured Mucispirillum sp. | reverse complement strand
CCGTTTACTACTTCCTGTTTTAAAAGCTTTGTATCCTTTTGGGCTATGGCACTTGTCTGCATTTTTACTTCATCTTTTGATATTTTGCCATCTACAAGTGTTGTGTTAGAAGATATTGCCACCCCTGCTTCTTCTGCTGCCTGCCTTGCCAACTTTTCACTAGTGTATTTTAAAACCTGCTCCACAGACTGGTTTTGTGGCACAACCACTCTTTCTGTTTTTGTGATTTTTTTCACTTCAGCATTTGCAAGTAATGGTAATAGTAAAAAAGTTATGATTATTAGAAAACGAAACATAATTCTCCCAACTTAAGTTTAGTAACACTTTACCACCTTAAATGTAAAAATCAACTTATATTTTTCAATTTATATTATGCTTATGTCACAGAATGTCTTTTAAAATTTTTTCCATACTATTATCAATAGCTTATAATTTATAAAAAAATTTATTCTTGAATATATCATATTTTTCTGCTAGAAATAAAAAAGAGGTAAGCGGAAGTCAGGTGAAAAGCCTGCACTGCCCCCGCAACTGTAAGCTAGACGAAACCCATTATGCCACTGTTATTCGGGAAGGCGGGTAGAGGATGAAGGCAAGTCAGGATATGCTTATCTTATTCTATTTCTTCGGAGGGAAGCTAACTAATGGTTTATTCTTATTCTTAATCTTGAATTTTATACCACTTTTTATAGCTAACTAAGCAGGCTAAGCTCTATTTTTATGCACTGACCTCGCTTGAAAATATTTCTGCATGCTTAGTTAGTTTTTCTTATTTAATAATATATATTTAGGAAAGTATTATGGCAAAACCAGTATTAGATATCTCATTTAAAGTTGAAAACGAAAAAATATTTTTTGGCAAGTTTGGTAACTATATTCGTATTGATAATATTACTCACGATATAGCTAGAAAACTAAAGGAAGCAAGTGAGGCAAACACTTGGTTTACAAAAGAGATTGATTACAAATCTGATAAAACAAAATTTCAGGAACTGCCCCCTGATGCAAAGCGTGCTTTTAAGCTTAATATTGCTTATCAAACACTTATGGATAGTGGTGTTACAAGTGGTATTGGCTATGTGCTTTCTCAGGTTGTTACAAGTTCTATATGGAGCCTTTTATATTCAAGGATAGCTATTGAAGAAGCAATACATGCAGAATCTTATTCTTACGGACTTTCTGAAGTATTTGGCCATGATGCAGCCCATACTTTAGATTTAGTTTATACTGATGAGTTTGTAAAAAAACGCATGGAAAATGAATGCGAACTCTTTGATAAAGTTTCTGAAATTTGCATAGAAAATAGTGATAAATACCCACAAGATGAAAAAAATATTGCACTTATTAGGCTGCTTTTAGGTATATATTTTTTAGAAGGCGTCAAGTTTCCTTTTTCGTTTCTTGTTACATTTATTATTAATAATAACTACGATAATGCTATTTCTGGTTTTACAAAAACCATTAAATTAATAGCTCATGATGAGTTATCTGTCCATGTGGTAACAGGCAAGAATGTATTAAATATTTTATCAAAAGAAGAATCTCAAGGGTTTAAATATCTTTTTGATAACGGCACTTTTAAAACAATTGCATTAGATATAGCAAAAACTGTTGTAGAACAGGAAGGAGTAGGGGCAAAAGATGGTGGTGATAAGTATGAAGTTGCAGGTATTAACAGCCAGATATCAGAAAATTTTATTAAGTACTGGGCAAATATTCGCTTAAAAGATATTGGAATATCTGATAACCCATACAGCAAAGCAGAAAAAACAGATGTGGTAGATTTCTTTAATAACTATAGAAATATTAATAAACAAAATGCCGCCCTGCAGGAAACTTCCAACACTTCATACCAAAAAGGTACACTTAAAAACGATTTATAGGTGATTTATGATAACTTTAGCAGAAGGGAAAAAACATATTATAATAAAAAGAGATGGCAGGCAGGAACCATTTACAAATAAACTGCTTACTGATTTAAATATTAAAATAAATAATAAAATGAAAATCACAGATTTATATGATTCTCTTATTAATACCGCTGTAAATAATATAAGCCCACTTTATACTGAATATGATGAAATAGCAGAACGGCTTTATTTAATGAAAATATATAAAGAAACGTATGGGCTTAAAAAAACAGGGCAGTATCCACATTTAAGCCTTGTGCTTACTCGTGGTGTAACAGGCGGAGTATATAATAAAGAGTTTATAAACTCTTTTTCTCATAAAGAAATTGAAATATTAAACTCTATGATTGTTCCAGATAGAGATTTTATTTTTACATAAGTTCAGGCAAAAATACCCTGTGGGCACTTACATATAAAGCCCTAAATATATTTTTTACTAAATACTGCAAAACTATAAAAAATAAAAAACTGGAGCTTCCACAGATTACTTATATGGTGGCTGCTATGTATTCCTTTTATAATGATGATAAAAAAACTAGATTAAAGCACATTAAAGAAACATATGATATGCTAAGCCTGCATCAAGTAACATTTGCAACCCCGCGTATTATGAATAGTGGCTATAATAATTCTCAGCTGGCATCATGCGTATTAAATACACCAGATGATGATACTTGGAGCTTAAACCAAACAGATGGCAATATTGCATTATATTCTAAATTTTCAGGTGGTATTGCTTATGATGTATCAAATATACGTGCATCAGGTTCTAAAATTGCTTCATTTAACGGCACTTCTGATGGACCTATACCTTTTATAAAACGTGTGGAGCAGACTATTTCTGCCTTTAACCAGCAAAGCAAAAGAAAAGGTTCGTGTGTTATTACATTTCCTTTTTGGCATTACGATGTACAGGATATGATAATGTTAAAAGATGCTGGTGGCACAGAGGATACAAGAGCAAGAAAGTTAATGTATTCTATACGTATTCATAATATTTTTAAAGAACGAGTAGAAAAAAATGGTGATATTACCCTTTTTGACCCAAAAGAAACTCCTCTTTTAAACTCCACATATGGAAAAGAGTTTGAAAAAGCATATTTATATTACGAAACAAAACCGGGTATTAGGAAAAAGACTATAAAAGCAAAAGATTTGCTCTATCTTATATTAAAAATACGCACAGAAAGTGGCAACCTTTACTTAACTTTTGTGGATAATATTAATGAACAGTCGGTGCTTAATACTTTTATTGGTGCATCTAACCTGTGTACTGAAGTGCTTGTGCCCTCATCTTCATCTAAGCTTATTTCTGAAAAATTGTACTTAAATGAAGATAATGAATATGAAATACATCAGGTGAAAAAAAGCGGTGAAATTGGTATATGCAACCTTTGCTCTATTAACTTAATTTCATGGTATAATATGAATGAAAAAGAAAAATCTGCATTTGCTTATACTTTGCTTAGGGGTTGTGATAATATTATTGATACTCAGTTTTACCCTGTAAAAGAAGGCGAAGCTGCCAATAAGAAAAACAGACCTATTGGCATAGGTGTACTAAACTATGCAAACCTGCTGGCAAAACATAAAATCAAATTTACTGATATTAAGGCAAGGGAGTTTACAAACTCACTTTTTGATGATTTATACTTTCATCTTTATTCTGCTGCATGCACTTTAGCAAAAGAGCGTGGAGCATACCCTGCATTTAAATCTTCTAAATGGTTTATGGGAAAAACACCTTTTCATTTATCATTATTTGATTATAAATCATTTGATTTAAAAGTAGATAAAAAGAAATGGAACAGATTAGCTGATGATATTAAAACATTTGGCATAAGGTTTTCTTATGTGGCAGCTATTGCACCAACTGCTACAAGCGGCAAAAGTATTAATGCTACAGAATCTATTGAACCTGTTATGGACCTTTTCTATATGGAAGAAGGCATACAAAACCTGCCTACATTAGTTGCTAATATTAAAGAAAATAGAATGTATTATGAAAGGTGCTGGGATATTCCTGCTAAAACCCTTATTGAACTTGCTGCTATTAGGCAAAAATATATTGACCAAGCCCAGTCTATTACCCTTTACTATAAAAAACCAGAATCAGCCAGAGAATTATGGGAAGATATTAAATATGCTATGGAACTTGGTATTAAAACACTTTATTATATGAAAACTCCAAAAGCAAATTTTAATGATGATTATGTATGTGAAAGCTGTAGTTAATTAATAACTTCTATCTTTTTGTTAATAAGCTTACTTATTATTATATTGAAAACACTTGTGAATATATGCTACTATTACTAAATTTTAGGAAATATTATGGTAGCATTTTTTACAAGTCTTTTTCAATTAATTGTTGTTGTATTAGTTATGTTTGCTGTTATACGCATACATAAAAGGTTAAAAACTCGCAAAAGGAGTAGGTATATGCTAATATCATTCTTTATTATTTTAGGTATTCTTTTAATTGCCAGCAGTGCCACTGTCATATACTCTACAAAAAATCTTCCACGTGATTATAAAAATAAGATTTCTTCAAAAGTTATTGTGCCGCCCTTTGATGTTTTAAATACACCTATTAGCTCAGTTTATAAAGATGAGCTTATAAACCACCCTTTAAAAAGCGGTGCTATGCTTATAAAAAGCGGTAAAGTTGCTTTTTTACACCGCATAGCTTTAGTGCGTATGGCTCGCCATAGTATAGAACTTCAAACATATATATATGAAAACGATGTAACATCAAGAATATTAATGCACGAATTAAAACTAGCAGCAGACAGAGGCGTAAAGGTTAGAATAATTGTTGATGATAACGGGCTTTCTTCTGATAGCAGCGATATTATGATATTAAACTACCACCCAAATATTCAAGTTAAAGTATTTAACCCATATGAATATCGCTCTAAAGTATTAAAATATCCACAATTTTTATTTAATATATCCCGTCTTAATTATAGAATGCATAATAAACTTTTTATAGTTGATGGTTCTGCTGTAATCATAGGCGGCAGAAATGTTGCAAGCAACTATTTTGATGATAATGCCGATATGAATTTTTCTGATACTGATGTGCTTTTTATTGGTAAACTTGCTCAAGATGCTTTAGGCTCTTTTGATGAATATTTTAGTTATCACAAGTCTATTCCTGTTGATGTTTTTCCAAACCATAATAACCCAAATGAGCTTGAGAAGTTAGTTAATAATATTGTTTCAAAATCAATATATTATCAGCAGGAAAAAGAAATATTTAATGAAGCAGTTAACCTTTTTATAGAAAGCTTTAATGCAAAAAAATTCCCTATATACTGGGGTAATGCAAGGCTTATTGCAGATAGTCCTTTAAAAGCAGAAGGGGGCGAGTATGTAAGCCCTATTATAGATGCGCTTGACGGGCTTTGGAAAGAAACTAAACAATCTATATATATTTCTGCTGCTTATTTTGTACCCGGTAAAAATGGCACTGCTGATTTAATAAACGGTGCTAAAAATGGCATTGATATTAATATACTAACTAACTCACTTTCTTCCACAGATGCTGCAGTTGTATATGCAGGGTGGGACAGGTATAGAGATAATTTAATAAAAAACGGCATAAATATATATGAATTTAGAAATGAAGGCTACAAAGTATATAACAGGCATAATTCTGGAGCATCACTGCACAGTAAAACAATAGTTGTAGATGATAAAATAAGCTGGATAGGCAGCTTTAATCTAGACGGCAGGTCCGCCCTTTATAATACAGAAGTAATTGCTGCTTTTTTTAATGAAGATTTTGCAAAACTTTTAAGGCAGGCTATGGAAAAAGATATGTCTGAATATATATCATGGCATCTTTATAATGATAATGGTAAAATAAAATGGAAAACAAATAAAGATGGTAAAGAGATTATAAAAACCTATAACCCAGATACCACACTTTTTAAAAGGTTTACTATATTTTTCCTAAAACTTGTGCCGGAAAAGTTGATATAAGCTTTAATTTAATTTATTTTATTGTATTGCTTGTGCTATATTTTCAGCTATTCTTCTAATAACAGGAACAACCACACTATTTCCTGCCTGTTTATATAATTGTGAATCTGCAATATCTTTTGGCAACTTATATTCTTCTGGATAACCTTGCAAATTAAAGCACTCTTTTGGTGTTAATTTTCTATATTTTTTACTATTTGTATATATTATTGGTACATTATGCCCACCCATTCCCATATTTGCTGTTAATGTTGGGCAAACATTGCTTTGATTTTCTCGAACATATATTCTTCGCCATTGATATACCGTATCGTGTTTATTTATCTTATTTTTTAATTCACCAAAAAAAGAACATTTATCTTGTGTATAGTAATACTTATTATCTACATTATTTTCATAATCTATAACATTATCTAATCTATTTGTTAAATCTATTTTACTTGGAAATTCAAATCTTTCATATGCTTGTTTATTTTTAAATGCAATAATATATATTCTTTCTCTATTTTGTGGTATATTGCCATACTCCATACCATTAAGGACTTTGTATTTTATATAATATCCCAATCTTTCTAACTCTCTAATTATTATCTTAAATGTATTACCTTTATCATGACTAACTAAATTTTTTACATTTTCTAGAAATACTACTTCTACATTTTTATGCTCTAATATATTTATTATGTTAAAAAATAGATTTCCTCTACCTTTCTTATCTTCAAAACCCTCTCTATACCCAGCAATTGAAAATGCTTGACATGGGAAACCTGCAACTAATATATTAAAATCTGGTAGTTTATTAGGTTCAATATCTTTAATATCTCTGACATCTACTTTTAAATTAAAATTTAATTCATATGTTTTTGCTGCTTTTTCATCTATTTCATTGGCATATATAATATTAAAGCCAGCTTGTTCAAATGCTAAATCTATACCACCAACTCCAGCAAAAAAACTAGCAACCATCATTTTCCTCCATTTTATTTTCATTATCATATTATTACTTTTTTAGCAAATATTACTTTAATTTACTCTCAATAAATTCTTCATATGTTCCTACTTTTGCAAAACTAATTTTATACTTTAATTCTTCAATCTTTTCTATCCGCACAGAGTCTATCCCTAAATCTTCTAACATATCATATGTAATTACTTGTCCTTCTTTTAAATTTAGCACATCTCTTAATAGCCATTGACCTAGTGCCTTATTTGGATTACTCATTAATGCTTTTTCACCATCTTGACAAATTTTTGCTTGTAATACTTTATTATTAGGTAATATTAATGTAAATTCTTTATCCCTATTTGGAAAAAAATTTGGTGATAGTTTGTGGTCTCTCTTACTTACTGGTATATATATTTCATTTATATTCCTTGTTCTGCCATTTGCATTCCATTGGTTTAATCCACTTTTTTCTTTTACTTCTTTATCATTTGTTTTTCTGTTATATGTATACAATGGTAATATTATATAGTTATTAATTTTTGTATTACTATCTTTAATTTTTTTATTAATTAAACTGTTTGAGATACAATTTTCAAGTATTGTATATGGGTCTTCTATTATATCAATCTTTATTGTTCTGATTACTTCCATATCTTGAAATCTTTTCATAAGCACACTTTTTGAAAAATTAAATGAATATTCATTAAATTTATCCTTAAATTTAATGCTACTATTATTTCTTGATAATATTTTTAGTGTATTTATGTCTACTTTTTCCATTTTACTTTCATTTATTGTCATTTCCCCGTTTTTGCGTGTTATACAGTGATATATTAAATCATTTAGCTCATGTGTTCTTTTTGTAAGTTCTATCCTTTCATTGCGTAAGCTTGCAATTTTATATACCAAGTCATCATCATTTAATCTAATATATTCTGCTCTATCTTTATTAAATTCTGCTATTTTTTGTAGATTACTTGTATCTATCCATGTTTTTATACCAATTCCTATATTATCTTTTTTTGCATCTGCAGTACAGTCTTGTCTTGATATATTTTCTGCTTCTAGTGCAATACAAAATATATTCTCTGCAACTCTTGAATCAAGATATGGTGTTTTTGAAATTGAAAATAAATTTGATAAAGAACCCATCATTGTTAATAAATTTATATATGTATCCCTTAATGTTTGTTGTTGGATATTATAAAACATATTTCACCTGTTCATTATTATACATTCAATTTTTGGATATTATATACTATTATTGTTTATATTTCTATAATAATTATGTTTCTTTATCACACCCCAAAAGCATTTTCTATATGGGTGATTTCTTCATTATCAATGCTTATTACATCAAACCGAACAGGCATTTTTAATTTATTTTCATTTATATAATGTTCTGTAGTTTTTATGATTTTTTGCTGTTTATTATAATCTACTGCTTCATACCCTTTACCAAAGGCACTGTTTTTTCTATATTTCACTTCTATTATCACTAATGTTTTATTATGCTCTGCTATAATATCAATTTCCCCAAAAAGTGATTTATAGTTTTTTGCTAATATTTTATATTTTTTTGATTTTAAATATTTTTCTGCTTTTTCTTCCCCAATTTTACCAGTTTTTAATTTTTCCACATATCACCTATAAAAATTTCCTGCAAAAACTTTTCCTATGCACTTCTGTTAAGCCGTGAT